>CAYMXM010000421.1:0-5010 GCA_964394065.1 uncultured Pirellula sp.
CAAAAACCTCGTTGGAAACCTTGTACTTCACGCTCTCCTCCCCGATCCGTTGGATCGACCCTCCCCGAAGGGGGCCTGACGCATCCGAGTTAAGGGGCGGACGCGAAGCGTCTCCCCATCACAACCCGACGCGTTAGCGAGGGACAGCGTCGCGAGTGCACGTAGCCATTGTCGGGAATATCTTAGGTGCCGACACGTCCCTGAGGCACGAAGGGCGTGCTGTGAGACCTTGGATGGATGCCTGATTGCCAGCGCTGTCCCTCGCTTACGCCACGGGTTGTGATGGGAGGACGCGAAGCGTCCTCCCACTTAACACCGATGCGTCAGGCCACCCCCGTCCCCCTCTCCCGCTTCGGGGCGAGAGGGTAGCTTATGCACTTCCCCAAAGTCCAAAGTCTAAGGCCCAAGGCCTTTTGAGGATTTCCATTCCTCCCAGTCCTCATTACGATAAAAGGGGTATCTACCACGAATGGACTCCGACACGGCGACAAGGGAAAGAATGCCTGACGAGACGCAGCCTGACCAACACCCAGTTACCGAGCTTTATCCCGAGTACCATGTGCCGCCGCAGAACTATGATGAGCTTCTGCACGTCGGGAAGGTTCGGTCCCACTATCGCCAACTTCTCGGAATCGAGCCCTACTTGGGGCGGGATAATCTGAATCAACGTTGGATGACGATTAAGCGGTCCCTTCGGGATAACCCTTCCGCTTCGACTGGCCAATTGAGTCGCTCCGATGCGAGCCGCATCTGGGATCTCGATCCGATTCCCTATGTCATCCCCGAACCCGATTGGAAGAAACTAGCCAAAGGTGTCGAGCAACGAGTACGACTCCTTGATCTAGTCCTCCAAGACGCTTACGGCCCACAACGTCTTATTGAAGATGGGATTCTTCCTCCCGAGATCGTCTACGGCTCGAAGAGCTTTCTCCGTCCCATGCGACATGCAGCGCTCGGGGAGAGGATTCTGTTTCTCTACGCCTGCCAAGTCATCCGGGGCCCCGACGGAGAATGGCGAGTATTGGCCGATAGGACGCAGGGCCCCAGCGGTGGTGGACTCGCGATTGAAAACCGGCTCTCCATCTCGCGCGTTTTGGAATCCGATTTCCGATCCCTCAATGTTCAGCGGCTCGCCACCTTCTTCTCTAAGCTTAGAGAACAACTACATGCACCGGAGATTCGCAAAGGGGGAAAGCCTCCTATCAACGTGTTGTTGAGCCCAGGGATTGCAAGTCAAACCTACTTCGAAGACGCGTTCCTCGCGAGGTACCTTGGTTATACGTTGGCCAATGCGAGCGATCTGACGGTTCGTGGCGGAGATGTTTTTTTGAAAACCTTGGGAGGGCTTGTCAACGTTGGCGCGATTCTAAGACGGATCGCCGATACCGAATGCGATCCCCTGGAAATCAACTTGCATGGGTCCTCGGGAATCGCAGGACTCTGCCAGGCGATTCGGGACAAGCGAGTGTTGCTGGCCAATCAATTGGGGAGTGGGTGGGGAGAGTCTCCCGCCCTGATGGCGCTATTGCCGCAACTTTGCCAGGAGGTCCTCGGGGAGGAGTTGCTCCTGAAGAGCTCTCCCGTCCATTGGTGCGGGAATCCGGAAAGGCTTCGCTATGTTTTGAACGAGATCGAGCGGGGGGATGTCGAACGCTTTATATTCCGCGACGCGTTTTCACGCGATTCCAGTAAGGATTGGAGTTACCACCGAGCGACCGATAAGGAAAGAGCCGATTTTCATGCGCTGTTGATGTCGAAACCATGGAGCTTGGTGGCGATCGAACAACCGAGGCCTAGTTATGCCCCCACTTGGAACAACAACCGTGTGGAGGCTTGGCCAACCATGATTCGCTTGTTTGCTGCGTCGACCAAATCGGGCTTTGAGGTGATGCCAGGGGGAATTGCTCGTGTCGCAGATCGTGAGGATAAGGTTTCGGAAAGTATCGTAGCAGGGGAGATGAGCAAGGATGTTTGGGTCCTTACGTCGGAACGTGTCCGTCCCGTCTCTTTGCTCAGTTCCAACAAGTCGATCACCGAGGTTCGCCGCGGGGTGATGGATCTCCCCAGCCGCGTTGCAGAACATCTCTTCTGGTTGGGGCGTAGCACGGAGCGAACTGAGGGAATGGCGAGGCATGCTCGGCTATGCGTATCGCAACTAGCAGGGGAAATCGAACCCGAGCTCTTGAATTTCTATTGGCAGGTTGTCTATGCGTTGTCGGGGGAGAGTGGAAAGCTGAGCAAGACACCTCCTCCCGACGTCAGTTCTCACCTGGAAGAGATGAGGAACGAAGTGTTAGGGTTCCTCTATCAAGCCGATCGCCCCATTTCTCTTTGCAATTCGATACGAGGAATACGAACCAACGCGGAGGTGATCCGGGACCGGTTGAGCTTTGACTCGTGGCAGTTGCTGAGCAGGATCGATTTGGATTTTTTGATCCCGCGGCTCGATCGCTCGGAGAGTCTCCGAGATACGGGAGCTGTCCTAAATCGAATGACGTTGCTCCTTTCCGCCTTCAACGGTCTCATCGCTGAAAACATGACGCGAGGGGCGGGATGGTTGTTCCTGGAATTGGGTCGTCGGATAGAGCGGGCTTACGAACTTCTTCGCCTGATCGAACTGCTGCTCGTTCCTGGTGGGCGTCCGATCGCTGCGTTGGCCGAATCTCTTTTGGAGATCAGCGACAGCTCGATGACCTATCGGTATCGGTATCTGATGAATTACGACGTAGCCCCTACGTTGGACCTTCTTCTATTTGATCCCTCGAATCCGAGAAGTGTCGCATATCAATTCGTCAAAATCGTCGAGCATCTGGACGGGTTGACGAGCGCGGGTAAAGTAGACGTGTCGAAGATGCGGCGTTCGATGATGGATACGCGTGGACTGTTGCGTCTCTATGATGCCGAGTCCCTATCCTCGGAAGCGTCAGGGGAGGGAGAGGATTTTCCTAAACGTACGCATTTGGAAGAGTTGCTAACCCTTTTGAATACGAACCTAAATACCCTCGTCGATTTCCTTTCGCAACGATTCTTGACCCATACCGTCTCGCTTCGTCACCTTGAGGATGCTGCGAATCAATGATCCCATCGACAGTTCCTCAAAAGCGGTATCGGATTCGGCACGAAACCAAATTCGAGTATTCGTCTCCGGTTTCTCTTTGCCACAATACGATGCGGCTGGCTCCTCGAGAGATGGTGTATCAAACCGTCGAGCATGCTTTTATCGAGATCAGTCCCAAACCCGCGTCTCGAAGTCCTCGGATCGATCACCACGGGAATCGCTCGGAGTATTTCAGCATTGAATCGCAACACGAAGAGATGGTCGTCCGAGCCGAGAGCGTTGTGCGCCGAGGTTTGCCGTTGGTCAACATTCCAACGCACATCGATTTTGGAGAGGTTCGAGGACGGCTCGGTTCTCCATTAACATTGGAGGACCGGCTCGCGCAAGAATACTGCTTTGACTCCAGCTATATCGCGGCCGATCCAGCCTTTTCCGAGTTTGCAATTGAGTCGTTTAGGAATCGAACCAATTTGTTTGAGTCGGTGTTTGATTTGATGAGCCGAATATTTCGGGAATTCAAGTATTCACCAAATTCAACTCATGTTTCGACAACGCCCCATGAAGTGTTGAAGAGTCGAAAAGGGGTTTGCCAGGATTTCGCGCATCTTCAGATCGCTTGTTTGCGTTCGCTCGGTTTGGCAGCCCGCTATGTAAGTGGGTACTTGCTAACGCATCCGGCACCCGGGCAACCGAAGCTTATCGGAGCGGATGCGTCGCACGCTTGGGTTAGCGTTTACTTTGCCGATGCAGGGTGGATCGACTTTGATCCGACCAACAACCAGATCCCAACGGACGAGCACATCACCCTCGCATGGGGAGCGGACTATGCAGACGTTGCCCCGATCGCGGGGACCCTCATCGGCGGGGGGGCAACGACTCTTTCAGTTAGCGTGGATGTTGCGCCGGTGGATTGCTAGCGTTTTTTTATTTGGGAAAGATTAACGCTTGCGCAATACGTCGGAGGGGTGTTCTTGAAATGCCGTGAAAACATGTCGTGCGTCGTGTAGCATCGGTTTCGAATTTGCCGAGAAGTAACACTGAGCCGACCATCATCATTTACTTGGTGATACCCCTAGGTCGGCTTTTTAGAACACATTTCGAGGGTTTCAGGTGTCGAGTATGCTTCCCCAAAGCCTGTGCAAAATCGCCTTTCGTGTTAGCCTATCGCTTGGTCTGGTGTGCGGTTCGGTCCACGGATATGGACAAGAGGAGCCGAAGGTAAACTTCAGCCTAAGGGTATCGGGGGTGGCAATCCCTTCATCCCAGGACGAATCGGCGACGAAGGCTGCAACAGTGAACACACAGCCCGCTTCCTTTCGTACGAATACCCCACCTTTGGTTTCCACGCAAAGCACGGAAGCGCGACAACCGATCGTTCTTCCTCCTTTATACGCTCCTAATCTGGTGCTGGACGGGAAGCTTCCGGACGATCTTGTCGAGGGACGGTTGCCACCGATGCAGTCCCTCCCTTACGGTCCTGACCGGACGTATGGGCTTTTGAGTTTCGAGAAAACATGGACCGCTCCGGTTTTTTGCCACCAACCACTTTACTTCGAAGACACGATGTTGGAGCGTCACGGTCATGAGCGATTCCCCATGCTCACCCCCATGATCTCGGGTGCAAGGTTTTACACCAGTATCTTCACGATGCCTTACCTCGCCTATCTCCGTCGTCCCTTGCAAGATTACCCGAGCACGGGGCATTTCCGTCCAGGAAGTGCCGCACCGGCGATCCGAGAACGGGCCCCTTACGACAAGAACGCCCTCCGGTTTCAGATCTTGACCACCGGTGCAGCATTCGTCGCCGCACAACCGTGAGAAGCTGTGAGCTGTGAGGTATAAGGTTTAAGGAAGAGGGAGCGGTTTCGGAACGAGGGATGGAGCCGGATTGCGCGATCGTGGCCCGAAAATCACAACCCGTGGCGTAAGCGAGGGATAGCGCTGGCAACCAG
>CAYMXM010000422.1:0-5003 GCA_964394065.1 uncultured Pirellula sp.
GGAGGTGGGCAGTACGTGCATTGGGGCTGGAGTTGGAAGCGTTGTTTAACGGAATTTATTTCGTTAAACAACGCTGCCATTCAACGCCGCCGCCAGCGCAGTGAGCCGGGCCTCCTGTTCATGGCACTTCAAGCCCCCCCGCTGGCGGCGAGAGGCTCTCGCTACGAGTGGGGCCTTGAGGAGCCTTGAGCTGGAGGTGGGCAGTACGTGCATTGGGGCTGGAGTTGGAAGCGTTGTTTAACGGAATAAATTCCGTTCTACATTGGGGCTGCTCGAAATGGATTGGGGTTAGGAGCAACGACTGATTCTTGCTAGAATTATGCCCGCCGCGCGCCTTACTTCCCATTCCAATCACAGACACAAGATCATGGAACTCCCCATCATCCAACCGAACAATGCCCCCGACTCGTCGGCGGCCAATGGAATCGGTTGCATGACGACGCCGACGTTCGAGCCCAGCAAACGCCTTCCTCCTTGGCTCCGTCGCGAAGTTCCCAAAGGGAATGAAAACCGCTTTACCTCGGGGCTTCTCACGGAGTTGAAGCTCGAAACGGTTTGCGAGAATGCCAAATGCCCGAACCGGATGGAATGCTATTCGCAAAAGACGGCGACCTTCATGATCCTCGGGAACGTCTGCACGCGCCCCTGCGGGTTTTGTGCTGTTCAACGTGGTAAACCGGAAGCGTTAGAACTCGATGAACCAGATCGAGTCGCAGAAGCCGCGCTTCGGCTCGGACTTCGGCACGTGGTTATTACCTCCGTGACCCGGGATGATCTACCTGACGGTGGTGGAGATCATTTTTATCAATGCGTCCTCGCGGTTCGCGAGAAAACCGGGGCCACAATCGAAGTCCTAACCCCGGACTTCGTCCGTCACACGCAAGGGCTCGATCGGGTCATCGAGGCAGCCCCAGAAGTTTTCAACCACAACATGGAGACCGTCCCTCGACTCTACCGCCGTGTGCGTGGCCCCAAGAGTGATTACGCTTGGACGCTGGAGCTTCTCCGCTATATCAAAGAAAAGAACCCTTCGATCAAAACGAAGAGTGGTTTGATGCTCGGCCTCGGGGAAGAGCGAGATGAGTTGCTCGAGTGTCTCGCAGATTTGCGAAGAGTCGACTGCGACTTCCTCACCCTCGGACAGTATCTGCAACCCGGTCCGAAGTACTTGCCAGTCGTCCGCTACGTCCCACCCGAAGAATTCAAAGAGCTCGGTGAGATCGCCAAAGGAATGGGATTCAAAAAAGTTGCCTCAGGACCTTTTGTAAGAAGCTCCTATCATGCCAAGGAGATGGCGGACGCATCATGAGCATCTCCCCGGCAAACGAGAACTTGAGGCGCATATCCGGAATACAAACCCATGTCTCCTTCGGGGACACGAAGGCTAATTTGGCGAGGATGCTGCAATGGCTGAGTTCTCCCGAAGTTGCCGAAAGCGACTTGATCGTCTTTCCAGAATGCATGTTGAGTGGCTATTGCTTCCAAAGCCTTGAGGAAGCACTCCCTCATGCGGAATCGATACCAGGGCCAGCAACCTCTGCCATTCACCAATGGTGCCAGCGGACGGGAAAGGTTGTTGCGTTCGGGATGCTGGAGAAGGGGGAGGATGGAAATCTCTACAACAGCTGCCCCGTGATTGGACCGGAGAGTGCCAACGGAGGTGTGATCGGTGTCTATCGCAAAGTTCACCTTCCTTACTTGGGTGTGGATCGGTTTACGACTCCTAGCACCCAAGGCTACCGTTCTTTCGACGTAGGAGGAATGCAGGTCGGAGTTCATATCTGCTACGACGGATCCTTTCCCGAGTCCTCGCGTTGTTTGGCTCTCGAAGGGGCCGATCTGTTGATTTTGCCTACCAATTGGCCACCTGGGGCGGACACCTTTGCGAAGTATCTACCGAACGCACGGGCTCTTGAGAACAACGTCTATTTCATGAGTGTCAATCGAGTCGGGACCGAGAGGGGATTTCGCTTTATCGGCAATTCTCGAATTTGCGATCCCAACGGAAATCCGATGGCAGATGCTCCTCACGAAGAAGAGGTTGTCCTGTCGGCGGAAATCGACCTTCGCAAAGCGAGGAACAAACGGCTCGTTCGAGTTCCAAGGGAGCATGTGATCGATCGCTGGGCTGATCGACGCCCTGAAGCCTATTCTGCGATCGTTCGCCCTCACAGTCTTCAACGAGATATCGATGGTTAGCGATGGAGAATGCTTCGCCTAATTCGACTTCGCCCCCCATGCGATACTACGATGCCCACGACCCCTTCGGCGTTCGACAGCTGACCGAGGTTTGGGAGTCTCGCGAGCTTCTATTCAGGTTCTTTCAGCGAGATCTTTTGATCCGTTATCGACAAGTCGTCGTGGGAGTGCTGTGGGTGTTGCTGCAACCACTTCTGGGCACCCTCTTGTTCATTGGACTTTTTTTGATCCTGGAAACCAATCCGAGCAGTGGTAATGTGGCTTATGCCGTAACCGTGTTGCTGGGGATGCTCTGCTGGCAAATGGTCGCCAGTAGCCTTCGAGATGCGACCGGTTCGTTGGTCAACTATCGGCATGTGGTGACGAAGATCTATTTTCCACGACTGCTGCTCCCGCTGACCGGAATCCTTTGCGCGCTGTTCGATTTTGTGATCGGATCAACTCTGGTTCTTCCTGTCGTTGCAATTACTCAAACGCCGATCCAGTGGTCAACCCTCTGGGTTTGCATTCCGGCACTCCTTTGGTTGACCCTGTTTTGCGTCGGTTGCATCGCGTGGTTATCGTCGCTCAATGCGCTCTATCGGGATGTTGGCTACGCGCTTCCTTTCCTCCTGCAAGTTGGAATGTTTGTATCCCCCGTCGTCTACGACGCAGACAAAATCGTTTCAAGATTAGGCCCGACGTGGCGGATTCTCTATGAAGCGAACCCGGTTGCGAGTGCGATTGGCCTCTTGCGATGGGGGCTTGTAGGGAGCCCCCTTCCGAGCGTCCCTGGACTCATCGCTTCTCTCGTGGTCACCTTGCTCCTTCTTTTTAGTGGGCTCGCATGGTTTCGGTACGCCGATCAACAACTTGCCGATCGGATTTGAACCACGTGCTAACGGTACATTTGGACAACGTCAGCAAACGCTTTCGCCTCGGAGCTGCGAACGAGTACGGACGCCTTACGGAAGCATTGACCGGTGGCGTTAAACGCTTGCTTCTCCCTGGGATTCGGAAACCGAAGGGGGGAGAAGAGGCTTCGGATCGGCTGCGCGACGGATGGTTCTGGGCGTTGGAGGATTTGAATCTTCAAGTCCAACATGGTGAGATCTTAGGGATCGTAGGTCGCAACGGCGCAGGAAAGAGCACGTTGTTGAAGCTTCTTGCACGCATCATCACCCCGACTTCGGGGCGCGTAGGTGTTCGAGGACGCGTCGGAAGTTTGCTGGAGGTGGGAACGGGATTCCACCCCGAGTTGACGGGGCGTGAGAACGTATTTCTCAACGGGTCGATACTCGGAATGTCCCGAAGAGACATCCGATCCCGCTTCGATGCGATTGTGGATTTTGCGGACATCGGTGCTTTTTTAGACACACCGGTCAAAAGATACTCCAGTGGCATGGCGGTCCGATTGGCCTTTTCGGTTGCAGCCCATTTGGAGCCAGACGTTTTGATCGTCGACGAAGTCCTCGCGGTTGGGGATCAAGCGTTTCAGGAGAAGTGCATCGGCAAGGCAAGGGAGCTTGGACGGCAAGGAAGAACCGTCCTCCTCGTCTCCCATAACCTTTCTTCTGTAGCCAACCTCTGCACCCGAGCGGTCTATCTGCGGGATGGGAGACTCGTCGAGGACGGGACACCTTCGCAAATCATTGAGAGTTATTTGAAAGCTTCTGTGGGGGCTTCGGGAACGAGGCGTTGGGAACAGGGGGAACGCCCCTCGTCTCGCGAAGTCGCATTGAATTCGATCTCTATTCATTCCGGGGAGCCGACGAGTCCACCTTCTGCAGAGGTTGATATCGATCAATCCGTGATCGTCGCGATCGAGTACGAAGTGTTGGAAGACGGTTGCTTTGTCACACCAGCGGTTCGCATTCAAGACGAGACAGCGACGAGCATCCTGTGGTCGACCAACGCAGATAGCGTGACTCTCAGCAAGGACCCGGCCTACGGCGTTCCACTTGGGCGAGGTGTATACCGCACCTATTGCACGCTACCCACCAACTTTCTGAATTCCGTTCGTTACTTCGTCAGCGTCACGCTGGGGGAGCGACCTGGAGAAGCTACCGTGGAAGCCGACAAAGCCATCTCATTCCTCATCCACGATACCGGGGCGATGCGCAAGGAATACAGTGGTCATTGGCCGGGAGTTGTCAGACCTCGTCTCCATTGGAATACGTCCTTTCCTGCATCATGAAGATTCGAGTGAAGAGGAGTTTCAACGGAAATGACTGACCGGAAGGGACCTTCCTATTGGAAGGGGAAGACCGTTGTCGTAAGTGGCGGCACGAAAGGGCTCGGGGGGGAGATTGCGATTCATGCTGCCATGCAGAATGCTCGCTTGATCATTGTGGGACGCGATCCAACAACGCTGGCTGAGATGAGATCGAGGCTGAAACAAGCGGGAGCTGTCGAAGTCATCGGTGTCGCGTGCAATGCGGCGAACATACACACTTCAGCCGAATTTCTCGAGTCGATTTCCAAAGAAGGTGTCGACTTATTGATCAATGCCATCGGGCGTTCGGATCGGGGACCGTTGGATCGAATCGCGATGGAGGACTTGGAGGGATTGTTTCGGGACAACGTAGCGCTTGGCTGGAACGTCACGAATACCTGCTTACCTTTTTTGGAGCAGACTCAGGGAGTCGTGGTCAACATCGGTTCGCTGGCAGGCTTGATTGCGACGCCGAACCTCGGTGGGTACTGTCCATCTAAGTTTGCTTGGACGGCGTTGACTCGGCAATGGCGACTGGAATTGAAGCCTCGAGGGATCCATGTCTTATTGGTCAGCCCCGGCCCGATCCAAAGAGAGGACAGCTTCGACC
>CAYMXM010000423.1:0-4998 GCA_964394065.1 uncultured Pirellula sp.
CGTATAGAAGGGACAAAGTGGTTTTAGAGCCCCGGTAGGGGCGGGACAAACCTGCCCTTTGTTCCGCCCCTACCGGGGCTCAAGATATCTCGGGCCGGTATAGCGTGGGCCAAGGCCCACGCCTAAGTTCGAGACGCCCCTACCGGGGCTACCAAAAAACGTGACCATTTTTAAACTCGACAATTCTACCTAGTCTCACTAGCTTTACACCGATGCGTCAGGCCAGCCCAGGGCTGGCCCCCAAGAGCGCTGCCTATACGGCTTAAACTGTAGTCCACCTCGTGAACGCTTCCCTACCACTCTTATTCCCCTTGATTCATTCCCAATTGCTTCATCTTCCGATAGAGATTGGAGCGCTGGAGTCCCATCCGTTCGGCGGCTTGTGTGACGTTGTGATGGGCCGCTTTGATCTGTTCTTCAATATAGCGGATTTGAAAATCGGCTGTGGCATCGGAGAGGGAGCGAGATAGATCTAGTGAACCCAGCTTATCTCCCAGGAGCCCTCCCGGATGGCTTCGGGGGGAACGGACGAAGTCAATCGCACTCTCCTCAACCCTGTCTTCCGTCGACAAATAAGCGACCCGTTCGACGATGTTTCGCAGTTCCCGAACATTCCCTGGCCAGTCATGCGCCAAGAGCCTCTTCTTCGCCGACTCGCTCCAAAGGGGTTTGCTCCTTCCGATCTTGTTGCAGAACATCGTCATGAAAAAATCGGCGAGCTCGAGAATGTCTCTTCCTCGCTCGCGCAACGGGGGAAGATTGATCGTCACTACGGTCAAGCGAAAATAGAGGTCTTCTCGAAATCGCTTTTGTTGAACCAATTCAACGAGGTTCTGATTCGTCGCCGCGATGACGCGCACGTTGACGGGAATCGTGACCGAGCCACCGACTCGCACGACAACCTTCTCTTCGAGAACACGCAGCAACTTGGCCTGTCCAGCCAAACTCATGTCCCCGATTTCGTCTAGGAAGAGGGTTCCCCCCGACGCGAGTTCGAACTTGCCGGTTCGTGTTTCATGCGCATCGGTAAAGGCTCCCTTCTCGTGGCCGAACAACTCGCTTTCCAAAAGGGTCTCGGTGATGGCGGCACAATTGACGGCGATAAAAGGTTCGAACCGGCGTTTGCTCTGATAGTGAATCTGCCGGGAGACAACTTCCTTCCCGGTCCCGTTCTCACCGAGCAACAGAACGGCTAGATCGGTATCTCCGACTCGGTTGATCGTCCGTTTGAGGGAATCCATTTCCTGCGAGTGACCGATCAACTGAACCTGCTGCAGCGCATCTTGCGTCAATCGGTCTCGCGTTTGTACAAGCCGTTGCATCTGCTGCGTATTGGATAAAGCCGCAGATGCATGGCGTGCAAGCTCCAACAAATCCGCTTCATCTTGAACGTCGAACTTCCCATCGGCATGGTTGATCACCTCGAAGACCCCCATCGGCTTCCCACGCTGATCGATCAGGGGGACGGCGAGAAGGGAATCGGTCCGATAGCCACTGCTTGAATCGACGCGGCGATCTACTTCATCCAGTGGATCGGAGCGATCCCAGCGACGAGGCTGTTGGCTTTTCAATACGGCTCCAGCAACTCCTTTATCATCGGCGATGCGGAGAGGAGCCCCCTCGATTCCCAAGGCGGGATGGCCGACGAGTTCCCGCGTCCCCTTATCCCAAAGGAAGATGCTCGCTCGATCGCATTTGAGAAGCCGTGTTGCCGCCTGAGCGATATCCTGCAGAAGTCGATCGACGTCTTGATGGGCATGCCAATCCGCAGCGACGTTCAGAATTTGCGTAAGACGAATTACATCGCGCGATTTCTGCTGCTGCCGATTCCAAATATCAAGGGCACGCGCTAAGGTTGGGATCTCTGATTCACCGAGGGAGGCAGGGGAGGCTTGAACATTGGGAAGATTCAGAGCCGAGGGATGGACACAAAGAACGAGGTCCTTGTTAGTCTCGCTCTCGATCGGGAGATAACTCCAAACCGCCTGATGAATGGATTGGCGGCTGTCGAGCGCTTCGCTCGCTTGATTCCAATCGGGAGGTTCGGGAGTCGCTGCCCCCAACTGAAGTAGCTTTTTCCACGCCCCCTTCGCACCGCGCATCAAGACAAATGACTTGGCCCCTTGAGAAGCGAGCCACGTTTCCAGGGGGGCTTGCAGCAATTGCTCCAAAGAGCGTGATGATTCCAGGGTGTGAAAAAGCTTATCGACCAGATCGCTCATGAAAGTCGTTACTCGTCGTCCGCATGCGGGTTCGGTTCTGGGAGGAAGAAGCTGAGAATCGCTCCCACCAACGCATATCCACCTGCCACATAAGCCCCGACGAGAGCGATCTGAGCCGGATTGGGGGGCTTCGACTCTGCGAGGGTCAACGTTAAGAACGCAGCAAAAGTTCCGAGAATCCGCCCCCCGATGTTCGCGGCAAAACTCTCGCCGGTTCCTCGAAGGTGAACGGGAAACACCAGGGGAATGTAATTACCCCAAAAGCTGAATTGAGCCACGGTAAGGAATCCTGCAACAAAAATCCCTATCCGAATCATGTTCAACGAATCTTCTTGCAAACTCGTCGAGATCCACCAGAAGAAAACGGGGACAAAGATCAACGCAGGCCAGTTGAAGAGCCGGAACAAATCGCGACGCGTCAAGGCGAGGAGGGCGATCAGGGCGAATGCGACCCGCCCTAACAATCCCCCCATCTCTTGCCAGCTTGCAACCTCGGCTGCAGCCCCATCGTTGGCGGTTCGTGCGACCGCGCGAATTTGACCTTCGGTCAGTTCGTCCCGTCCCGCAGAGGAAGCGCGCTCTTTGGCTTCGGCCACCGCCTTTTTGCCAACGGCAAGGATTTCTTGATGCCCCCCCACAGGAGCTTTGAGAATCTGAGGGAGTTGCTGAATGGCCCCGAAGGCGATTCCATAGGAGGCTGCGAACATCAACGTGGTAACGATGGTCGTCTTAGCCAACTGCGGGCTGAAGAGTTCCAGAATGTTCGGACGCTTCAAAGTCCCGGCATTCTTCTTCTGCTGCCAAGCGGGAGATTCCGGAAGGAAAGGTCGGATGAGGATCAGGGGAAGCGCGGGGATGACTCCGGAAATGAGGGTGTATCGCCAAGCTTCATGAACCCCGTAGATCGGGGGGACCATTTCGTGACGGGCGAGGTAGGAGCAAAGACCTGCCGATACCGCGACCAGGATTCCACCCAAGGAGGAAAAGGCCTGGGTAAACCCGAGTACTTTCTCTCGTTGTTTCGGGTCGCTGAAGAGTTCGGCGAGCCATGCAACCGCAGCGACGAATTCAACGCAGACTCCCACGAAGACAAGGCAACGGAAGAAGAGGAGTTGCCAAAGATTCGTGCTGAATCCCGCAGCACAGGCTGCGAACGCATAAAGAAGGATGCTATAGGTGAGAACACGACGCCGACCGAGGTAATCGGTAAGGTATCCGCCGATCAGCCCGAAGATTCCACCAGCTACCGCGGGAATGAAAAAGAGGGTGCGAGCCCATTGGCGGTACTCGTCCGAGCCAGGGGTTAGCTGGCCTTGCGTAAGAGAGCCGATCGCAGAATCGAGAATTAACGGGAGCATCAAGAGTTCATAGATGTCGAACGCAAAGCCGATCGACGCCATGATGCAGACTAACCAAATAACCGTATTACTGAGGGGCTTAGGTTGGGAATCCGCCGTTGAGCTTGTGGACATCGCGATATAGGTAGGGCTGCAAGGTGGGGAAAAACGGAACTGCCTCGATGGCGTTCTCGCTCGAACTGGGTAATACTTTATACGACGCCCTCGCGTTGCGAACCATACCTCCCCTCTTTTTACTCTCTTGCACTCCTTTTTCTGTGGCAAATAAGGTACTCGTTACTGGTTACGGCGGCTTTCTCGGCAAAGCGATCTGCCACCAACTCCTGAAAGCTGGATTCCAAGTTCGAGGGCTGGCGAGGAACCACTACTCCGATATGAACCAGTTGGGAGTAGAAGGAATTCAAGGTTCAGCAACCGATCGAACGGCATGCGAAACGGCATGCAAAGGAGTCGTCGCGATCGTGCATACCGCGGCTCTAGCCGGAGTTTGGGGCCCGAGACGAACCTACGAAGAAACCAACGTCCGAGGGACGGAGTATCTGTTGGCGGGGGCTCAAAAGGAGGGGATTCAAACGTTTGTCTACACAAGCTCCCCCTCGGTGACCTTCGACGGTTCGCCTCAAATCAACATGGACGAGTCGGCTCCGTATCCGAAGAAGTGGCTTTGCGACTATCCCAGAACCAAAGCAATCGCCGAACAGAAAGTCTTGGAGGCAAACGGATCGCGGTTTCGAACCTGCGCCTTACGTCCCCATCTCATTTGGGGACGAGGAGACCCCCACCTAATCCCTCGAGTCATCGCACGCCGCCGGGAGGGAAAGCTGATGCGGGTCGGAACCGGAAGGAATCTCATCGATACCGTTCATGTCGAGGCAGCAGCTCGGGCTCACCTACAAAGTCTGGAAAGGTTGCTCGATTCCGATCAAAACGCAGCGGGACGCCCTTACTTCCTGACCGATGGATCCCCCTTAGAATGTTGGGATTGGATCTCGACCATCCTAACCTCTGCAAGGTTAACTCCTCCGACCAAATCGATTTCATTGCCAATGGCTTATCGTCTGGGAGGAATCCTCGAATTCATTTACAAAGCCTTGCGGAAAGTCGACGAACCACCGATGACCCGGTTTGTTGCAAAACAGCTCGGCGTCGATCACTATTTCAACATCGACCAAGCAAAGCGACTCCTCGGCTACCAACCAATCGAAGATCGAGATGCGCTTGTGAGGGAGTTAAGCTGTGAGCAGTGAGCAGTGAGGTGTAAGGTATGAGTGGTGAGCTGTCAGGTATAAGGTATAAGTGGTGAGGTTTGAGATATTGAATGCGTGAGGTGGTTGGAGGATCTGGGCTGTTTTGCATGGCCCGGGCGTCGCGCTTTAGATCTCTGCTCCCCTCGCCCCGCTTCGGGGAGAGGGGCTGGG
>CAYMXM010000424.1:0-4996 GCA_964394065.1 uncultured Pirellula sp.
CGCCACGGGTTGTGATTTTCGGGCCTCGCTTACGCGTCGGCCAAACTACCCAAACTTTATATTCGCGCCGATGCGTCAGGCCAGGCGCAGGGACGCAGAAAGAAAAAGGACTCACGCAAAGGCGCTAGGGCGCAAAGTAAAGCTGGGGGAAGATTTAGTCGCTTTGGTCACCTCTTGACTCGCGTTTTAAGCTTTTTCTTTTTTGAAGGTCTATTCCGGGCGGGACGCCCGGGCCACGACTAAGCTTCTCTTCTTCTTTGCGACTTGGCGCCTTTGCGTGAGACCTCTTCCCCTGCGCCTCCGCGACTCTGCGTTGTATTCTCTTCCCAGCAAGTCGGGTTCGTACAAGACGCTTCACGTTTCCTGTGTTTTCAGCTATCATTCGCTGGACTAATTGACCAGTTTCCAAGGTGAAATCGCAATGTCTGAGAACTCCGTAGGCCTTCCCCCTCAAACCGCTAGCAAGAGCCTGTACATCGAAACCGTCGGCTGCCAGATGAACGTGCTCGACAGCGAGATGGTTGTCGCAGCCCTTCGGAAGCAGGGGTACGCCCTTACCCACGATCCGGCCGAAGCGGACGCGATTCTATTCAATACTTGCTCGGTCCGCGAACACGCCGAAGAAAAGGCCTACAACAACCTGCACCATCTCAAACATCTGAAACTTCAAAACCCGAACAAGATCATCGGGGTGATGGGGTGCATGGCTCAAAAGGATCAGGCGAGCATCTTCCAGCGAGTACCCTTCGTCGACCTAGTCGTCGGGCCTGGCCAACTCCACCGCGTCCCTGAGTTGATCGAGCGAGCAGAAGCCGGTGAGAAGCAACAGCTCGCGGTTAGCATGGACCGTAAAGGGGGAGCCGTTGAGGATATCAAACGATCGCACGAGACGTTTGATCCCCTCCGAGATCCGGAGATGCGTCCGACTCCCTTCCAAGCCTACCTCCGGATCCAAATCGGTTGCGACAAGTTCTGCACCTACTGCATCGTTCCCCTAACGCGTGGGCCTGAACAAGGTCGATCCCCCTCCCAGATCGTCGAAGAAGCGAAGATCCTCGCCGATCAAGGAGCGAAAGAAATCACCCTCCTCGGTCAGACGGTCAACTCGTACAAATACGTCGAGGGAGATAAGACGACGAGGCTCGCGGACCTGCTCCAAATGATCCACCCAATCCCTGGCATCGAACGGATCAAGTTCGTTACCAACTATCCCAAGGACATGACTCGGGAGCTGTTGGAAACGGTTCGTGATTTGCCGAAGTGCTCTCCTTATCTGCACGTCCCGGCGCAAAGTGGAAGCGATACGGTTCTCAAGCGAATGAAGCGAGGATACACCACTGCAGACTACTACGAGATGATGGATCGGATCAACGAGATCATTCCCAACCCATCGGTATCGAGCGACTTCATCGTCGGTTTCTGTGGCGAAACCGAAGAGGACTTTCAGATGACGGTCGACATGGTCAAGCGATGTCGCTTCAAGAACAGCTTCATCTTTCAATACAGCGTTCGTCCCGGAACAAAAGGAGCGGAACGATTGGAGGATGATATTCCAGAAGAGGTGAAGCATCGTCGGAACTTAGATCTCCTCGAGGTACAAAACCAAATCTCTCTCGAAGACAACATGAGGTTCCTCGGAGAAATGGTGGATGTCTTGGTCGAAGGTCCGAGCAAGTGGTCGATTCGGAAAGGGCAGACGGGAGACTTCCGACAGATGATGGGGCGAACCCATTGCGATCGAATCATTGTCTGGGATGGAAACATGAGGCAGACTGGTTCGATCTTGCCAGTGCGCGTTACGGATGTTTATGCGTTCACGATGATGGGTGAAGTAGAGACGCAAGAGTTCGTTGCAGAACCGCAAGTGTTTCAGTTGCAGCGATAAGCTGGTCGTGGCCCGGGGGGCTTGCTCCGGGGCTGTCAAAAAGTTGGTGTTGCGCAAGTTCTGTACTCGAATTCGCTTCTTGTCCGACCGGGGGCGAGCCCCGATCGGACGGAAGAGCATCCAGAGGAATAAAAACGGACTCTCAAAAAACTATGTCAACGTCAACTTTTTGACAGCCCAGGCTTGCTCTGGAGCTAAGCGTGTTGGGAAGACAGAAGGGCTTAGCTAATCGTTAATGTCCGTTCCGTGAAAAACAGGTGTTAGTAGGCGAGCGGCTGATGGAATCTTGCCATCACAACCCGACGCGTTAGCGAGGGACGGTGTTGGTAATCCGCGTCTAGTTGTTCCAATGGATTGGCTATGGGCTGCCATCGCTTCGCGATTTCGAACAGGAGCGATGAGGGGCTCACGGTGCTGGATGGGGCTTCTCCTGGAAGCGTCTTTTAGCGGAATGAATTCCGTTCTACTTATTCGCACTTACCTTGATGTTGTCGACGTAGAATTCGGAGTCGGTGGAGTTGCCGAAGATGCCGGGGCTGCCGTTCTTGTTGGGCATGTCGTCTTCACCCTGAATAGTCCACTCTTCTGGTTCAGGTTCCCCTCTCTTCCAAACCTTCCCTTTCAGTACAGCTAACCCATTGCTGTTTTCTGCGCGGAACTTCATCGTATACCAAGTCTTCGGCGTCCATTCAAATGGTACGGTCTTCATGAATCGGATATCGGATGATAACCAAGTGCGAATCTTCAACTGCTGCGTCGCTCCTTCCAACAGCAACGTATACCTCTGGGCATTGAGTCCCATCTCCGGCAGCTTCGTTGTCGGAACCTTGTTCTTGGTATCGAGAGCATAGAAGTCTCCTTCGATCGTGTAGTCACTCATCTTCGGTAGGCCGATGAAGCCTTGGCTGCGCGTTCCTTTCGGAATCGTGCTGACTTTGACGAGCCCGTTTCCGCCACCCGGGACTTCGCTCGGTTGGTGTCGGTAAGCTGCACCGATCCATTGGATTGGGATCTTCTTATCTTCGAAGTCATAAGACCAAGGGAGCTTCGGATAGACTCTCGCATTGACTACGCTTGTTAGCTCTCCTGACTTTGCAGTGATCGAAACTGCGATTCCTCCAGAAACCTCTTCGGGAGCGGTGAACTCCAATCCTTCTCCGATGCTTCCACCAGAAGCCTCCAACTGAGCGTCATCCAGAAGTTTCAGGAACTGCCCTGCTGCGTTGTAGGCTCGGACTTGAAGCTTCGTTTTCTGCCCCGGTTGAAGCATCATTTCTGCGGGGCACAGTTGAATATGGCTGACCGTTTGATCGGTGAGGGGTTTCTCTTGGGGGAATACGGGAGGAGCGTTGTACTCGGGGGTAGCTCCCTTATTCCCAAAGCAGTAGAGAGCTGAGGTCGTGGGGATGATCATCTTTCCTTTCGTAACGGCGAATGATCCGAAAATCTCCCCCTTGTCGTTCAACCGGAATCGTTCGATGTCGAACCCCTTATCTTTGGGCTTCGCCAATTGGATGATCCCCGAGTTTTCACCGATATAGATAGTTCCGTCCGAAACGACCGGGGATCCGAACATGACCCGTCCGACTTTCCCTTTGGAAACCTCTTCGCCGGTCTTCGCATTGAAGCCGAAGATAGCGGCTCCATCTTCGACGAAGTAAACGGTGTCACCGATCATGACCGGTGCAGATCGAGAGACGGTGATTCCAGGAACCTTCCAAAGGAGATCTTCTTCTTTGATCTCCCCTCGAGTGTTTCCGTTCAAGGCAAAGACCGCCCCTAACACGGTTCGATCGTTCTGGTTTTGCTCAGCGTGACCGCAGTAGACGATTCCGTTCTCATCGACCAGGGGAGAGACGTTGAATCCGCGAGGGGAAACCTGATACTTCCAAATGACATTTCCCGTCCGAGGTTGAATTGCGTAGAGGGCGCCGTCGGCGGCTCCGAAGACCATCGCCATTTCACCGTTGAGGGCTGCAAAGACAGGAGTGCTGTAGGTTGTGTCTTCTGGACGAGGCCGCGCCTGCATCACCCATACGATCGCCCCGGTCCGCTTATCCATTGCCAGGACACGGTGGGCTGGGACTGCTTTCTCCCCCCAAGCGGTCATCACGCCGCCGATGATCACTAGGTCTTCGAAGATCACTGGAAAGTTGGTACGTCCTCCGTAGGTGGACAGGACTCCGTATTCCTCGAGCAACGAACGCTCCCAGACGATCTCTCCAGTCTTTCCGTCCAAGCACTGGAACATACACCCCAGACCTAAGAGATAGATCCGATCCGTTTCTGGATCTCCCACAACGGCAGCCCATCCAATTCGTTCGGCTGGCGCGTCGGAGAGGAAGATGTTGTGAATGCTCTCCCAGAGGACCTCCCCGGTTTCCACGTCCAAACATACCGTTTTTTCCGCTTCGTGGGGAGTTTCCGGAAGATGACGGCAGAGGACGTAGACGCGCCCGTTCATGATGACGGGCGAAGATCTCGATCCAGCCGCAGGGTTTTTCCAAAGGAGCGTCTCCCCGTTTGGCTTGAAGTCGGTGGGCAAGCCCTTGTCGATGATCAGTCCGTTTTGAAAGGGCCCCCGCCAAGGATTCCAGTCGGCGGTGGGGCTCGCTGCAGAACCTTCGACTCCGAGGAGTGAACCGTGGAGCCCTACGCTGCTAGCCAAGGATCCTAACAAAGCCGTGCAAAGTAGTCGTCTGAAATTCATGGGTAAGATATTGGTTGCGAGTGAACGATTGTTGAAACGGATACCGGGGCGTAAGGGGAAATGCTTGGGACCCTCGATTATAGCAAAGGTGGTAGGAGGTGTGGCGAGGTCCGAAAATCACAACCCGTGGCGTAAGCGAGGGACAGCCCTGGCAATTGGGCATCCCATCCAAGGACTCACAGCACGCCCTTCGTGTCTCAGGGAGTGTCACTTAGGAACTGTCCTGAAATAACTTCCCGATTTTGAACGGCCTTAGAGATCGCGGCGCAATTAAGACTTTGGCTCCCTTCGCCCCCCTTGGGGGAGGAGGGCTGGGGATGAGGGGGAAGCGGCTTAGTAAACAATCGTCTAGTTAGATCTCACTCCTACCCCTCACCCCCAGCCCCTCTCCCCGAAGCGGG
>CAYMXM010000425.1:0-4981 GCA_964394065.1 uncultured Pirellula sp.
ACGGCTGTTAAAGGAGGTTTCAGATCGTTGAATCGCAAAGCGATGATCTTGGTTTGGAATCGCGTAGCGATGGCAGCCCATAGCCGCGGGCGTGAGCCCGCGGACTCCGAACAAAAGAGCTTCTTGAGCCGCGAATGCGGCGGCAGCACCTCTCGAATCGGTTCGATGCTGCCGCCGCATTCGCGGCTCAAAACCATCTGGGGCCGGCCAACCGTGGGCTTACGCCCACGGCTATGGGCTGCCATCGCTACGCGATTTAGAACCGGAACCAATCTCAAGAAACAGCTAGGCGAGAGCAAACGCGAGCCCTCAGGTGACGGTCTCTATCCCAGCGATCGAAGCGTTGTTCCTCACCATGGCCCGGGTGTCTCGCCCGGAGTTGCGAAGGTACTCCGGGCGAGACGCCCGGGCCACGAATTGGTTACCTACCGTGACTTGACCTTTTGCTTGCCAGGCCAGAAGTTCTTCCATCCGCCGGCGGTAGACTTTTCGAGTTGCGGTTCTTCTTCCGTCGATATCTCACCGCTGTCCAAGAGTTCGGTCAACTGCATGACGGCTTGGGTAATCGCAGCCTTGGGAGCTTGCTCGATGAGAGGTTGGCCGTTGTTGCGTCCTTCGACCATCGTTCGGTAGTCATTCGGTATTTGAAAGAAGACCTCTCGCCCGATCGTTTCCTTGGCCTTCTTGAGAGATATCTGACCACTCTCTAGCCCCGCTCGGTTGACGACTACCTTGATCTTGTCCCGAATGGTTTCCATCTGTTGCAAACTCATCAGGAGCCGAACCATGTTTCTCAAGCATGGGAGATCGAGCTGCACCATGAGGACGATTTCGTTCGACATCTCAAGGGCAGTCAGGTCGACGTGCGAAAAGGATTTCGACATGTCGATGACAACATGCGAGAACGAAGCTCGCAAAAGACCGAAGACGCGACGAAGGCTGTCCGGGTTGATCAAGTCGAGGTCTTGAAGCTGAACCGGGCGAGGAAGCAAGTAGAGTCCCGACGGGTGCTTCGAAAGGGATTTGCGGAGCAACTGAAAGTCGAGGCGCGATACGTTTTCGGTAACGTCGACCAAGCTGTAGTCGGGGATCGAGTCGAGGAAGACGTCTGCATCTCCAAGAGCGAGGTCCAAGTCGACGAGCGCGACCGAGTTCCCGGGCTTTCGTGCAAGGTTGCAGCCGATGTTGACCGCGATCGAGGTGCATCCCACTCCGCCGGTCGCACCGGCGACGGCGATCACTTTACATCCTTTACTCTTGTTGTCCCCGCTCCCGTACTTGGACTGGAGTGTTCGCTCTAGGGCGGAGTACAACTCCTCGACATCGATCGGTAGGGGGAGGAATTCCCGAGCCCCCGAGCGAATCGATTTGAGGATCATCTGTCCATCGGTGCTCGTGGAGACCGCGAGGATGACGCAGTCGGGGGCCGCCGAACGAAGCTTGTCCATCAACGCGAAGGCGCGATCGGGGCCGCCGTCCAGACAGATCATCGCTGCATCGGGCTGGGACTCTTCAACGACATCTGCGAAGAACTCGTATCGAGAGCATTCTGCATCGAGCCAGACGATATCCATACCGAGAAGCATGGCTTTCATCTTCTCGCGTGAATGATCGTTAGGATCGACGATGGCTAACCGAAGTACGTTGCTCATAGTTCGTTGTTGTTGATGAACGCGTGAAGGAATTAGCGATTGCTGTAGGGGGCTGCGGGAGAATAGCTAGCTGGTTGAGCCGGAATTTTCCTGGCGCCGCTACCGCTGGACGTAGCTCCATCGGGGGAGAAGGCTTGACCGTAAAGGTTGGAGTTGGGAGGCCCCGACGGAGCCCCACCGGTTGTCGGTGCCGAGGTGGAGGGCGTAGTTGCGGGCTTCGATGCCGAGTGGTAGGGAGATACTACAGCTCCCGAGTCCATTTGCCCTGGTGGGCAATCTGCTCCTTGCCCATCAATCCCGTAGGTGTTGGGAACCTCGATATATCCCTTGAGGTAGAGTTCTTTGTCGAGAGGACTGCTGCTGTTAAGACCGGGGCCGCCGACGGGAACTTCTTGACAATCCATCGGTGCTGCAAAGTTCGGTGTCACCAGGATCAACAGTTCGACTTCGTTCTGCACCTCTCGGTTGGTTCGGAACAGAGCACCAAGATAAGGGAGATCTGCGAGCCCGATGAGCCCAGCGGATTCTGCTTCCGTTCGGACTTGGAGCAAACCAGCCAAGGCGAGCGTTTGTCCTGCTCGGAGTTCGACGGCTGTATCGACGAAGCGGCTTCGTATCCCAGGGACTGTCGTTCCATTGATCGTTACACCTCGCCCCGGGTCTAACTCGCTAATGGTTGGGCGTACTTCGAGCCAGATTCGCCCATCCCCTTTGACTTTGGCGACGAAGTCGAGTCGCGTTCCAAACTCACGAAACTCAACGCCTACCTGTCCTAAGCCTTGTGGGACAAGGATCGGAAATTCCCCGCCGGAATTAAAGCTGGCAGGGCGACCGTCGATGGCGACTACCGTCGGATCGGCGATAACTTTGGCGAGATTGTTTTGGCGGAGAGACTTAACTACGGCAAGGAAAGAATTGTTGTTATCAACGATACCAAGCGCAAGCGACGTCCCTGCTGAAACCTCATATGTGCCGACCGCTTCGCCGGCTTTAGGTATCATCAACCCGCTCACCGATTGCCCGATAAAGTCTCCTTCTCCGAACCCGACTCCCCAGTCGATCCCGAGATGACGTAGTTTTGTCCGCGAAACCTCCATTACCTGCGTCTGCAGCATGACGGTGTGGACACCGATCACCTCGACTTTATTGATGACTCGTTGGTAGAACTCTTCGGCGATCGTCACCACTTGCTCGACATGCTCATCCGCCGTGACTTGACCGGAGATGATCACTGCATCTCGGATCGGTCGGACCGTGAGAGAGGCTTTCGGAAAGTACTCGTTGAGGAGAGCCTGCAACTCACGAGCATCTCCAGTTACGGTGACCTGGACGTTGTAGACCGTGTCATCGAGCCCTTTGGCATCGATCTGCGTGACCCCAGGAGTGAGGGCCGAAACCATCACTTCGTTTTTCTGGGTGGCTTGCACGCTCAGAATGGTTGGATTGCTGATCGTCGCGGTAACGATCGGCTGCGGAAAGGAGACGTACTGTGAGGTTTGAACCACCATCTGCAAGTTTTCTTGCTGCTTTACGATCGCGACCCGTCCCGTGGGGATGGGATGCTCCTTTTCCTCTGCTACAGCAAATGGGACGCAAAGTGAAAGCGCTCCCCAAACAAAACAGTGGCGCAGTACTACGAATGGTGAGCGGTATCTTCGTCCCATATTTACTTCACTTCCCTGTGAATGGTAACCGGCGAAAGGTGACCGTTGAAAGGCAACGAAAAGATGTCTATTGGTTGGCGTAATAGATCCATCGGCGTGGTGGTGCATTCCTTTGCCCTCCACATTGAGCCGAACTGCGGGTTCCCCTAACAATTCGGACTCAAAGTTTGGTATCGACCCTGCCTACCCTCGAACTTATTGGGAAGTGGGGTAGGTTGGCTTAAATCCCCCAACTTGCCAAGTCCCCGTAGTCGCATCCCAATTCATATTGGGGCTGTTAGGTTGTTTTGGAGGGGGAGACTTCGTCGTCGCTGGGATTCCTGCGGGAGGAGTGCCGGCGGTAGGATCCTGCATGTGGGGAGGGACAGCCGCTGGCTGAGCTCCACTTTGGATTCCTGAAGTGGACATTCCAGGAGTGATACTGGTGAAGTTGCCATCGGTGCTGTCAACCTTTTGTGGCTCGCGATCCCCTGGACGCCATTGAAAGCGATTGACGCTTTCCGGGGTCACGATCGTCATGACATGCTCGACTCGATTGACCGGGACTTCGAAGGTCCCCTCGCTCGAAATGGAGGTCGAGGCAACCTTGGTCGATTCATTTTTGTTCAACCAGCTCATGAAGAGCTCACCATCATCTTGTTTTTTGCTTTCCCCCCCGTCCTTCTCAGGTGGCCGAAGGGCGACACGCAAGCGACCAAGGTTGTGGGCGGTGTCCAACACGCCGTACTGTTTGTCTTTCACCAGCAATTGGAATGTGCTGGAGCCCCGTCGCGAAGATGCTGGAGCGTCGGGATCGACCACGGCAATCCCGTCGACCATCCAGACCTCTAGGTTTTCCATCACGCGAACGCTTTTGTTCCCAGCCACTTTCACTTTGTCAAAATACCCGAAGACGTCGACCCGATCTCCCGGGCTGATGTATCCACTCCCACCGGTGTGATCGTTGACGACCAAGTCGAATACGCGATAGCCATCGGGAACGATCAGCTCTTTCCCTTTGTTGGCGAGTTTGATTTCGACGAGTGGTTCGTTGGCGTAGAGGGGCTGCTTAGCAAATTTCCCTTCGACTTGCTTCAGGTCGACCAAGGCACCTTGAGGGATCTTCTCTACGGGCCATTTCTCAAGTTTGACGGAATCAGCGGTCAGTTTGGCCGCGGTAGAAATATTCTTGGTAACGACAAGGATTTCGGCCGTTTGAACCTTTTCACCCTTATCCAATACGATCTGACTGACTGCAACGGACGCGACAACACCGCAACCGAGTGCAACCAGCAGTAGCAATAACGATTTTGCTCGCATGCGACGCCTCTCAACGGATCTTTACCGAAGGAAATATGGATTGGCGTCCATGCCTTTTTACAACCCTAGCTCATAAACGGACCGGTTGCCGTTCAAGCTAGAAATTTGCTATCGAACTTTTGAGAGGAACGACTGGAGAGATTGGTGATCAGGTCGGATATCCGGAGCGTTCGCTACGATCTAAACAGGCTTGAGGGGTGAGGCTTGAGGCTTGAGGAAGAAGAGGGATTTGGCCTTAGGCTGGGGGTCAAAAAGTTGGCGTTGTGATGATTTAGGTTTGCGCAAGTTTCGTTCTCCAATTCGCTTCTTGACCGACTGGGGCTCGTCCCCGTCGGACACCGCTTTGGCGCCCTAGCACGCGCCGCG
>CAYMXM010000426.1:0-4962 GCA_964394065.1 uncultured Pirellula sp.
ATCCCTCGCTAACGCGTCGGGTTGTGATGGGGGGACGCTTCGCGTCCGCCCCCTTGACACCAATGCGTCAGACCAGCCCCTCTCCCCGAAGCGGGGCGAGGGGAGCGGAAAGCCAAATGGGCCCCTCGCTCGCGCGCCGGGATGGTATTCACTATCGACCTATTTCTGCCTACTCTTTTTTACGTTTCTCCCCTTATCCTTCTCCCCCCGAGCTCGAAGTGAAGAGCCCGCTCAGAGTCCTCCGAAACTTCTCGTCGACGCCTACCATGCCCATACGTTTCTCGAAACGATTCCAGATCTGCAGAACCAGCAATATCACCTGCTTCACAGCCCGGCGCGCGCGATCGAATGCCTCCGGAGGCTCGGTTGGGAAGTCGAAGCGCAGCTGGTCCCCTGGACTCCGGAAAGGCTTCGCGAAGCCGATGCGATTTTGATCGATCTGGTTTCCGCCGACCTTCCTCCTTTCCTCACCCATGAAATCGATGCGATCGAGCAATACATCAAGGGTGGTGGCGGACTTTTCTTGGTTCTCGATCATTCCAACTGCTATTTTCACAACCATGTCTTGGGGCCGTTAGCCGATCGACTCGGGATCGCATTGGAGAGTGAGACCCTTTGCGATCGAACTCCCCTTGCGTTAGGAGATGGCCATGGATGGATTGCCCTGCGCGATATCCGGCCTCACCCGGCGACCGAAGGAGTCCGGGAGATCGCCATTCAATCGGGAGGGACAGTACCCTCCGATGTCGGAATCGTCTTTTCTAGCGAGCAAAGCTGGGGGGACCAAGCGATCGTACCTCCGTATGGCGGAGTCGGCGGGCTCGGGTTCTATGGGGACTTCTATCAGCAACCCAATGAACGGAAAGGTCCGTTGGGAGCGGTCGGGGCGAAAGAAATCGATCGTGGGCGAATCTTCGTCATCGCCGACCAGAATGGAGCCGGCGGAATGTTCCTCAACTACTTGGACAATCGCCGGCTTTGGCTCCAAGGAATGCACTGGGCCGCGAAGCGCCCACTTCCGTCGAACTCCGATTGGGAGGATTTTCTCGATCGCCCCGAGCCCGACCGCCCCCTCTTCTGGTGTCTTGAACCAAGTTCGCCCCAGCGTTGGAAGTTTGGAAACGATGCAGGGAAGGGATATTACCACCTTTTTGCGTGGCTCAACAAATGGAGCGATGCGAGGGGGACGCCTCGCATCGTGAAGAACGCGCGTTTCATGATCATCCCCGACCGATTCGTATTCGAGGATCCCGAGTCCCTCCAACAGGTTCAATCTTTTCTAGCGGTTTCCGGAAACATCCTTTTCTTGCTCGAATGGGACGAAACCGAAGAATCGTTGATCGCATTTGGCCAATCCAAAAAACTTTTGCCGCAAAGAGTTAAGAGGCCAACCAAGGAATCGGACTTATGGTATCTAATGACAACAGATTCCGGCGCAACGATTTGTTGCATCCGCGGATTTCATTGCGATAACGAACACCTCGCTGCACCTGAGTCTCCCGAATCCGATCGAGAGGCCCGAGTGGTGGAATCGCTTTTGCAAGTTTTTAGTGAATTTAACATCCAACCCAACAGCCGACATTCGCGTGGCGACCGCTGGTTAGACGAGCTCGAGGAATAGAAGAGGACAAAGATATGAGGGCTGCTCGCTCCGTTGCGTACGGTCGGACCGATATCGGGCATGTGCGTGAAGAGAACCAAGACCACTACATCATCGCCGATCTTTCCCGCGCGTTGTTGGTTCGCTCCAGCTCCCTAGAACTTGGAGAGAACTCGCAATTGCAAGGCCGTGAACTTGGATCTCTCTATCTAATCGCCGACGGCATGGGGGGGCATTCCGGCGGGGGAGAGGCTGCTCAATTGGCGATTCGGTATTTCTTAGCCGCAGTCCTGAACAGCCCTCGCTGGGTGGCCAATATCAGTTCGGACTCGGAGGAGCGATTCATCTCCGACCTCAAGGACCTCATGCTCAACGCGCATCGATCGATCCAGCATCGGGCGTCGGAGGAGCAGGAGCTAAGTGGAATGGGCTCGACCTTGACGATGAGTTATGTGACGTGGCCAAAGATGATCATAGCCCACGCGGGAGATACGCGCTGCTACCTGATGAGACGCGGGGAGTTGCGGCTCATTACGCAGGACCATACCGTTGCCAACCAGTTGATTCAGGCGGGGCGACTCAGTCCTGAATCGGAGGCGAGATCCCACTGGTCCAACGTGCTAGTCAATGCGTTGGGGGCGGGGGCCGACGAGATCTTTGCCGATATCCACGAAATCGATCTCGAATCGGGAGATCGGTTGCTTCTTTGCAGCGATGGTCTGAATAAGCACTTAAACGACACCGAAATTCAGCAGTGGCTTTCGAGATCCGAATCGGTGCAGGAAGGAGCCAATGCCTTGGTCGAGGAGGCGTTGGCGCGGGGAGGTTCGGACAATGTTACCGTCATCGTCGCCGATTTCCTGGAGGAAGGCTTGCGGGAAACGATGAAGGTTGATCGCTCTCGCTGCGAAGCCCGATCCCCTTTCTATGAAACCACCGTTCCTAGCGACGAAGTCGACACGACCACCTATTCGGATTCAGACCCCGGCAGCTTTATGGAAGAGCACCCAACCACGGATTGGGAAGGGAGCTGAAGTTTGAAGTGGGAAGTTTGAAGTTCGAAAGAGAACCACGAATCTTACGAATCAGGCTTGAGGGTTGAAGCTTTCTTCTTCCGCAAGTCTCAAGCCTCACCCCTCACGGCTTACTTCAGCCTCACGGCTTACTTCAGCGTCGCCCGTTCAAGCTCTTTCAGCACAGCATACTTTTCGTAAACCTTACTCCCTGCGACCTCTTTTAGGTTCCGTTCCAGGACTGCAGTTTCGATCGCTTCGATCAGCCGTCGATGTTTGACACTCTTCAACTCATGGTTCACTCGATTTGCGGCTGCTTCTTCGGAAGCGGTACGGCTTCGATCGAAGTTGGTGAACTCGGGGAGTTGCTGTATTTCTTCGAACCATTTCCGTTGATCTAACTCTTTGAGGCAAGCCGCCTCCTCCCAGTTCTCGGAAGCGTTCAACTCGGGCCACTTATCGAAGATCGCTGTTAGTAGCTCCCTTCGAACGGAACCGCCCCCTCCGCGCCGTCCTCGGAATCCTCGCATCTGATTTCGTTCATGTTGACGATAGGATTCAAATACCGACTCGCACTCCCCTGCAAAATCGATCTCGAGTCCTTCGCAAAGATGCCGAACGATCGCTTGCTGAGTAGGGGAACTCTTGTCGACGAGCGCTTCGATTTTTCCCGTCATGGACTGTAACGGACTCGAGACATTCTCTTCCTCTTCGCTGCGAAACCTCTCTCGCGGGCTTCTGTCTCGAAACAGCGTATAGCCAGGTATCTCGCTGAACTGTCGTAGCAGCAACTCGGAACCACGCAAAGGGATGTCGATTGTTTCACCATAGGAAACGGTATAGGCAAAGGCTTCATCGAGCGTTACTACGCCGTCCCCGTCGAGGTCTCCCTTGTCGATCCGTTCACCGTTTCGCGTTTGTCCGAGGATGGAGCCAAAGAAGTAGCTACTGAACTCTTGATCGAATTCGATATCAGGTCGACACCCCGCCGCCGGCAGGTCGTGTTGTTGCGCAAAGAACCCGACGCGAGGGTGGCTTGATAGTTCCGTTCGCTTCTCGAGATCGGCGAAGATCAAGTTTGCGAATCCCCCCGCATAGCATTGGGCCATAAACATAAAGACAGGAACGTCGGTTGGGAAAGCATCGAGCCAACCCATCATCTGTTCCGCAGAGATCGTCCCACGCCAGCAAGCGATCGTCGTGTTTTGTAGATTCTCCTTAGGACCCGCGTGTCCATGCGCAGTGACATAGATAAAGACTCGGTCTCCCTTTCGAAGCTTTTCGCTCAACTTCTTAAACTCCGAAGCGATCCGCCGCGCACTGGTCGCTCCTGCAACGTTGGGGAGGGAATGGTTCCGATATCCAATCGGCTTCGCCGCTCCCCCAGGGCCACGTCGGTGGAGCTGTTGAAGGAGCTCCGTAACTGGATTCACTGCTTCAGTCGGAGGAACGAGAACCTGCAAATCCTCGGAAGGATCATTTCCATCGGCGAAGTAGATCGTCATCTCCGCATTGCTTGCCCCTCGTTTTTGCACGACCTCCTGCAGGAAGAGGACGTTCGCCTCCATGGAGGCTTGGTTCTGCTCTTTGTAGGGTCCTCCACCGATGACGACGTAATAGTCCTTTGCGCGAAGGGGAGCGGAGGAAAGAAAAAGGAATCCGACGAGGAAAAGCGAGATGCCGGACCAGCGGCATCGTGGGAAAAAATTTGGCAGGGAGAAAGGGAGGCTGAACATGTTGGGTCTGTTCCTCCGTAAGGGGGCCCGAGAAGATGAGAACAATCCTTCTTAAACCCCAATATAGCGAATCTGATTCGCAAAATTTTGAGATCGTGGGACATCAAGAAAAGAACCACGAATCGAACGAAACAGGCTTGAGGGGTGAGGGGTGAGACTTGAGGAAGAAGGGGGCTTCGCCCTTAGCCTTGACCGTAGGTCAAGGAAAGGTAGCCCCGGGTAGGGGCGTCTCGAACTTAGGCGTGGGGCTGGCCCCACGTATAGAAGGGAGAAAGTGGTTTTAGAGCCCCGGTAGGCAACGCTGTGAAGCATTTTTCCCTGGGAAATTGGGCGTTTCTTGTCCGATCGGGGCTCGTCCCCAGCCCCTCTCCCCGAAGAGGTCGTCCTGCTTTTAAGTCTATGTTTTTCAAGGGTTTGCGATTCCAATATTGAGCCGTTTCCCTAAAGGGGAATAGCTAGCAAAACTGAAGGCGTTTTCAATGCCAGCAAAATCATTGGTCTAGCCAAATCTGTTTTCGCAAAGCATGCTCAAATAACGACTTAAAAGCAGGACGACCTCCGAAGCGGGGCGAGGGGAGCAGAACTCTAAAGCGCAGCGCGTGCTAGGACGCCA
>CAYMXM010000427.1:0-4954 GCA_964394065.1 uncultured Pirellula sp.
CTTGGTAGCCCCGGGTAGGGGCGTCTCGAACTTAGGCGTGGGCCTTGGCCCACGCTATCCCCGCCCGAAATATCTTGAGCCCCGGTAGGGGCGGAACAAAAGAAACGCAGGTTTGTTTCGCCCCTACCGGGGCTCTAAAACCACTTCCTCCCTTCTATACGTGGGGCCAGCCCCACGCCTAAGTTCGAGACGCCCCTACCCGGGGCTACCTCCTTGACCTACGGTTAAAGCGAAGGGCGAAGCCCTCTTCTTCCTCAAGTCTCAAGCCTCACCCCTCAAGCCTGATCGGAACAAGGGTGGCGCGCTCAGAGCGAAGCGATGGGCGTGGAGGACTGTTAGAAATGCCGGCTACACCAAGCCTGCTACCAGTTCGCGGACGTTGAGGTTTGATTCACGAATCTCATGCGCGAGAGTTGGATCGGCGAAGACTCGAACCCGTTTGACGATGTCGTCGAATTGTTTGGTGGCGAGAGCTTGTACCATCGGAGAAACATTCCCCAAGGGACGGAAGCCACCACTTGCGACACGAACATCCATTTGGAATTGGACCTCGAGCGTCGGTGGAGGCGCATCCAATAGGAGGCTCGTCGGCGGAAGAGAACGCTTGAGTTCTCTTCCGATTGCTTCGGTCAATCGATCGGAGAGTTCGACGATTTCCCGGTAAGGGCGTCGAGCAAGCTTTCGGTGGAGTTCGGGCTCCTCTAGAAAGTCGAACTGGGCCACCCGTTTGTAAACCCGGCGTTGGACACCGAAGATCCCGGAGATGCAAGGTTCCCAGAAACGCCCCTTGGCGTAGCGTTCCAATCCGTCCGACATCTGGACATCGGTTTGATAGATCCATTGCTCGACCCAGGAGGTTGGAGAAACATTGGCTTCTATGTTGGCCCTGAAGAATTCGTAAAGTCCTCGTTGCAACATCGCGGTTGCGGCCCGAACCGCGTGATGCCAGTAGACTTCGCTGAACATCACGTATCTAGCGAAGACCATCATTTCCGCGGCTGTCTTCCCTTTGTCGGAAATGGAAAGCTTCAATGTTTCCGGGTGAATGCAGAGAGAGCGGATCAGCCGATTTCGGTCAAAGTTCCGGCCGTAGGGGACACCAGCATGAACGGAGTCCCGTTCCAGGTAGTCCAGCTTGTCGATATCGATCGGTCCGCTGAGCATCGATTGCATGATGCGCATCGTAGGGTCAGCCCCCTTTTCAGATGCCCTCTCCGAAGTGTCGGGGGACAAGACCTTCACGATCTCTTCGGGGGAAACCTGCCAGTCTTGGAGAAGGAGATCGGCGAGGGAAGGTTCGAAGAGAAGTTGTTCCGCGATGATTTCGTGGCGGGGGATCTCCTCAAGTCTCAGGTCTTCGGTCGTATGGCAATAGGGCCAGTGGCCGATGTCGTGCAGCAGCGCCGCGAGGAGGAACTTCTTCGCGTCCTCCTCTCCGATGTGTTGGGTGAAAACCGGGTCGTTTTGAAGTTGTTGCAGGAAGAGGATTGCGTTTCGATAGACACCGAGGGAATGTTCGAAACGGCTATGGGTCGCTCCTGGGTAGACCAAGGCGACATGCCCCAGTTGGCTGATCCGTGAGAGCCTTCGAAAGAGAGGAGAGTCGATGAGACGCTTCACGCGAGGTGTAACGGGGACGTCGACCTCTGGACTGATACGGATCGAGTGCGTTTTGGGGGCTAGTTCAGGGATCGCGATCATGAAAGGTAGTCCAGCGAAGAGTGTCCAATTGGCCAGTTTTTTAGGGGATAAGTTGTCGCATGTAAACGATGCAAATCAGGTAAGGGAGTTGGATTTCAACGGATAGGCCTGGCTCTCTCTCGATTAGAGCTGCTCTGTTTGGGGAGAGAACCCGCTGTTAATGGGTGTTTTGTGTTGGCTTAAGGGCCTCCTTGTTCGTCGGGGCCAGATGGAAAAAAGGGGAGACGAAAAGGGGAATTTGCCGTTACAGCTTTCCTGCTCGAAAACAGATGAATGGGCAAGGGGGGGCATGGAGCTAGTTGATTAAAATTTTCTTGACTTTGCTCTCGCCATGCCAATAATCTTGATCGTCGGGAATAATTCGAAACGCAGGTAGCTGTGGTTGAACCTGCGATCCCTAGGAAATTTTGGGAGGGCCATTCATTAATGAGTAATTTGTGTAAGAACGTTTTTGAAGCAATTCTCAAGTACGGTCATGACGAAGACTTCGACCCAATCGTAGACAATTACTTCTTGCCCACCGACGCACCGGCTGGATCGCAGGAAAAGATCGAAGTGCTCCGTCGTCGCGTCGAACTCGGGCAGCCTTTGTGGCACTCGGATGACCGTGTTGATTACAGCGGCCTAACCGGCGCTATTCGCCCACGCGAGTAGATCGGGCTCGTAAAAAGACGTTCGATATCCGAAAACAAACGAGAAGCTTGGAGAAATCCAAGCTTTTTTCGTTTACTGGGGTGACTCGCAAGTTTTGAAGTTGCGCTTTTCTGAAACACAGAGGCGCCGGGTGGCACGCCCCTGAGGCACGAAGGGCGTGCTGTGAGAACTTGGGTGGGATACCTGGTTGACAGCGCTATCCCTCGCTAACGCGTCGGGTTGTGATTGGGGAGACGCTTCGCGTCCTCCCCCGTGGTACCGAGAATCGGCCTTTCCCGAAAATGTTTCCCGGCGTTGCACAGCGGGGATTTCATTGCGTACAATTGACTACATTCTTGCGCTTGTTCTTTGAGCTTGGCTTCGCAAGACCTTTTCCACTGTCTTCCTTCTCATCCTTATTCTGGAAGAACAAAAATGTACTATCGATTGGTAGCTCTTGATGAGGTGCGTCGTTGGGATCTGCACCTCCCTGCGGTGATCGGACGAAGCGATGAGTCGCAGGTCGCGATCGACGATGGGTCGATCAGTCGGACCCACTGTCAGTTGATACTCGGCCCTGACGAAGCTTTGCAAATCCGAGACATGGGATCGATGAACGGAACCTACGTGAACGGAGAACGGATCCGTTCCATCCACACGTTGATTCCAGGAGACGTCATTCAAGTTGGAGCGATCTCTTTCCGAGTCGAGTACGCATCCGATACCCACCCGGGATCGGTGACTCTCCTCCCGCGAGCAGGGAGTTCCCGCAATGCGACCACTCAACCGATGAAGACGATACCTCCGTCGACCTTCACGATGCATGAGGTACCGGAACCGACGAAAAAGTGGTGGGAGTTCTGGAAAGTGGGGTAACGAATAATCCGCCTTAATGAATTTGTCTGTCTAGACAGATAAAAGGGGGAGATTACCGTAGGAAGTACGCCTTTTCGTCTCCGAGTTTAGAATCCCCAAGGCGTGCGCAGGAGCCCACGAGTGCGAATCCGATCCCCCTTCTTGCAGTTCGTACTCAGCGTAGTGCTCCTCGGTTGTTGGTTACCGATCGGTTCCGCGCAAGAACATCTGGAAAAAATTGGCTACCTGAAGCTTAAAGAGGAACTCGGTGGTTTGATTCCTACCGGGGCTGAAGTGAAAGTCGGGTTGGTCGAGGCGCTAGTCGGTCCTGCAGACGCGCAGTCGAAGCTCATGTATCGTCCAGACGCTAGCCTCCCAGAGTTCTTTCCTAAGGTCTTTCATGATCTCAGTGTAGACTCGGGACATAGTACATCCCCCTCATGGCACGCGGATGCCGTAGGCTCTTTGTTTTTTGGAAACACCCAAAGTACAGCTCCGGGAGTGAACTCGGTCTACGTCTATGAAGCCAATAACTATCTCAACCAGTTTTTGATACCGCTGCCTGCAGGAAGTCCATTTGCAGATGTAAAAGTGGTTAACCACTCGTATGTCGGGAGATATAGTGAGACCCCTCCAGGGGACTTAGCTTCCGGTAAAGCTCTTAATGCGTTCATCGATAGAGCGGTTGTGCTTACTCAGGCAACCAATGTGGTCGGGTTGGACAACGGAGGGGCGTCAGCAATTCCATTGTTTTACGCCCAGTCTTACAACACCATCCGAGTTGGAGTGAGTAGTGGGGAACACAGCTATATTAGTCCTGATTTGCGGAACTATGTCGATGTCGTTGCCCCATTGGGTGCGACTAGTTACGCCACAGGTCTTGTAAGTTCGGTAGCCACATTCCTCCATTCCGCTGCCAATGAACTGGGAAGTGATTTCTCACCAGCAACAGCCCCCGAAGTCCTCAAGGCGATCATCATGGCGGGAGCCAACAAGTCACCATTCCCTGGATGGAGCAACACCTCCACGCAACCCCTCGATCGGCAGTATGGGGCGGGTGAAGTCAACGTGTACAACAGCTACCAAATCCTCGCGGGGGGAGAACATGGAGGAAGCCTCGTCAGCAATAATCTGACATCGACCTCGTTGCAAGGCTGGGACTCGGGAGCGATAGGGGCGGGGGAATCCCTCTACTGGATGTTTGATCTACCAACCGCAGCGAGCGAGGCGGCTTTCTCATTGAATTGGAATGCTACCTACACGCAAAGTGGTGATCTCTTTACTCCTCATTTCGCGAACATGCGACTCAGTCTTTACAAGGGGAGTCTCCCAAGTGATCTACTGGACGCATTGAGTTATAGCGATAGTTCGGTGGACAATCTGGAGCACATCTATCTCAAAGATCTAGAGGCTGGTACCTACTGGCTTCGCGTCTCGTCGGAAACGGCGAGCCCATTCGGATTGGCTTGGAATATCACCGCAGTTCCAGAACCAGGAAGCATGACGCTGCTGATCCTCTTCGCTACCAGCTCCGGCGTCTATTATCGAAAACGGACGAGACGCCTGTGCATGGTCTCAGGAAGACCAGAGGAATGAACCACGAATCGAACGAATCTTACGAATGATTTGAGGGGGGAGGAAGAGGGGACTTTCATTTAACCGCAGGGGGCGCGGAGAGACGCAGAGTTAGGAACATCCCGAAATAACTTTCCGATTTGAACGGGCTTAGAAATCGCGGCGCACTTAAGATTTCTGCTCCCTTCGC
>CAYMXM010000428.1:0-4941 GCA_964394065.1 uncultured Pirellula sp.
CGGACGCCGCTTTGGCGCCCTAGAACGCGCAGCGCATTAAGAATCTGCTCCCCTCGCCCCGCTTCGGGGAGAGGGGCTGGGGGTGAGGGGTAGGAGTGACTAGAGTAGATGGCCGAGTTTCTCGCTCCCTGATGGCAGCTCGAACGCTTCTGCGTCCCCTCCGGTTAAATGGAATTCCCCTCTTCCTCAAGTCTCAAGCCTCACCCCTCAAGCCTGCTCCCCCCCCGCACTTCACACACCCTACGATTTCCCTTGGAAACCTTGTACTTCTCGCTGCTCCTCGCCTAAACTAGCGTTAGCCCACAACGCCGTTTGTTCTCGATATCCCTTTTAATATCATGACTTCACGAAGACGATTTCTTGCCCAGGCCGCTGCGGTCACCGCGTTACCTTCGGTCGCCTCGTTTCCTTCCCTCGCGCTGGGGCAACGCTCCGGAGCTGAGCCTATGGAATTAACTCGTCTTGGTGAAGGTTCCAACATAGCCGCAACCGTACATCCGATCGCTTCGCGCGCAGCGGCTGCGACGATGCAGCGTGGCGGGAACGCGATCGATGCGGTCGTCACCGCTGCGGTAACTCTTTCGGTCGTCGATGGACATAACTCGGGAATCGGAGGAGGATGCTTGATCCTCCTTCGCCTTCCCGACGGTTCGGTTCATGCGATCGATGGTCGGGAAAAGGCCCCGATGTCGGCTTCGCGCGACATGTATCTTCGAAACGGAGAAGCCGATGTTCGGCTGAGTCAAGACGGCCCGTTGGCCTGCGGCGTACCCGGACTCATCGGTGCGTTGCATTCCGCCCATAGTCGATTTGGAAAACTCCCTTGGTCGGATCTCTTCGAGCCAGCCATCCGAGCAGCGCGCGATGGACATCCGATGTCGCGCACCACCTATCGGTCCATCGCTGGAGAGCGAGAAGTTCTCCTTCGCTTCCCAGCATCCAAAGAAGCACTTTTCAAGCCCGACGGTTCGCAATATGCGATCGGTGAGAATTGGGTTCAGAAGGATTTGGCAAATACGATCGAGAAGATCGCGACGCAAGGTGCCGAATGGTTCTATCGGGGTGAGTTTGCGGCGAAGGTCGCGGCCCACTTGAAGGAGATGGGGGGAGCGCTGAACGAGCAAGATTTCGCGAACTACCAAGCGGTAGATCGCAAGCCGTTGCGAACGAACTATCGAGGTTTCGAGGTTCTCGGATTTCCTCCCCCCAGTTCGGGAGGGCTTCACATCCAACAGATGCTTCAAATCCTTTCTCACTACCCGATGAAAGAGTTTTACGAAGATGGAATCGGGGCGAAGTTTTATCATGTGCTCGCCGAAGCGATGAAACTTGCGTTTGCAGACCGCGCGTTTTATTTGGGAGATAGCGATTTCGTCGAGGTCCCCAGTTTCTTGACCGATCGCGCGTACACCGACGAGTTGCAGCAACGGATCGACTTGTTGAAATCTTCCCATGTCAAAGGACACATGACGTCGGACGGCAAGGCTCTCGACGATGGGAAGAAGCACACGACGCACATGACCACGGCCGATGCGGAAGGAAACTGGGTCGCGTTGACGGCGACGGTGAACACCGGCTGGGGAAACAAGATGATCGTCCCCGGGACCGGCGTTGTGCTCAACAACGAGATGGATGACTTCAGCATCTCTCCCGGTGTACCGAACGCATTCGGTTTGATTGGCTCGGATGCAAATGCCATCGAGCCTAGCAAACGCCCCTTGTCGAGCATGAGCCCGACTTTGGTACTCAACAGCGATGGGTCACCCCGCATGACGTGCGGTGCGGCGGGAGGCCCCCGTATCATCAATGCGACTCTCCAAAACGTCGTGCGGGTTCTCGACTTGGGAATGTCGATCGGAGATGCTCTTGATTCCTCCCGGCTCCATCATCAATGGCAACCGGATCATCTTCTTTGCGAGGCAAGTCTCGGTGGAAAGTTCACTCGAGAAAGGACTGGTGAGAATCGATTGATCGACTCTCTCCGCTCGCTAGGGCATGACGTAAAAATCTACGGATCGGTTGCCGTAGCGCAGGGGATCGAGCGAATCCCCGCCAATGAATCGACCGGTAGCGACAGCAAGTTGCGCGGTGCATGCGATCTTCGAGCGGATGGGAGAGTAGCCACAGATCGAACATGACGTTGGTTTACTTCAAACGTTTTCGCATGCAGTTCGATTTGCTAGAGACTCCGATTCCCCCTCCTCTTCGCTCCCCTGGGATCGATTTTTTGGAGTGGGACGAACGTCTGATTCATCCCCATGGACTGGCGAAGTGGGAGAGCTTTCGGCGCGAGATGGATGTCAACGTCTTTCCCTGCTTGGGAGATCGGGATGGTTGTCGGCAGCTGATGCGCGATATCAGCCGCCGAGACAACTTCGTCCCAGAAGCAACTTGGCTCGCCCAAGTCAACGAAAGACCGAATCAACAAGGTCGCTCCGTCGGAACGATCCAAGGTCTCCGTGGGAGTCAGGATCTAGGTTCGATTCAAAACATCGGGGTCGTCCCCGAATACCGAGGGAAGGGAATCGGTCGTGAGTTGATCCGACGCAACCTCGAAGGATTCCGATCGGTTGGTTGCCGCAAAGTTCAACTAGAAGTCACTATTCATAACTTCGGTGCGATACAGCTCTATGAATCGATCGGATTTAGAAAGATAGAGACGGTGTTTAAAGTAGGGCATGTGGAGCAGGGTTGAGAATAAGCTTTGAGGGTTGAAGGGCAGCGCCGTTAAGGAACTGTCCCGAAATAACTTCCCGGTTTTGAACGGGCTTAGAGATCACGGCGCACTTAAGATTTTGTGCTCCCTTCGCCCCTACCGGGCAACGCTGTGAAGCATTTTTTCCTGGAGTTTATGCTGCATTTTTGAGTTCGAACTCCCGTAGTTTTTTTACTTCACCGGGGTCGAGCTTGCGTATCTTCGGATCTAGCCGGTTTAGAGAAACAGGCAGTCATTGGCGAGGATTGTTGTATCGCTCTCTTTCGGAGCGCTGCTAAGTTGTTATCGCATCAGTAGTCGAGTATAGGAATGCGGAGCTTACGCAAGGAACTTCCAATTCACCTTTTTCGCTCAATCGCATGAACCGATGACTTGGGTGACGAGTACACCTATATTTTGAATCCGTGATCCGACTCCGTTTACTTGCGGACCTAAAAGTAAGAAGTGGAACGATAGAAATATAGAGACCAGTTCAATGATCAGATTTTCGATGACCGTGGCCGTGCTTGGATACTCGATTGGCTTGCTGACGCTTGAGCTTTCACGCCCCCACATCTTGGCTCAAGAGGTCCCAACCCCAAAACCGCCGAGTGGTCCACTCGGCGAAGTCATCAAACTGGGTGAGGATCTGGTGGAGAAAACAGCGACCCATTCGCTGACTCGGGAGTTTGTTGGCAATCGACTGAACTGCACATCCTGCCATCTGAAGAACGGCACAGATCCAAAGGCAGCCTCTTTTTTAGGTGTGGCGACTGCTTACCCCGCATGGTCACCACGAGAGAATTGCGTTATCACTCTAGAAGATCGCGTCCTCAATTGCTTTATGCGAAGCTGCAACGGCACTCGCCCGCCGCTTGGAAGCAAACCATCCGTCGCGATTACAACCTATATCACTTGGCTATCTGACGGCCAAGCAATTAAACAGAACAGCAAAGCTCCACTTGGGCCGCTCGCAGTTCCTCCGCTGAAGGCGAAGGCCGATAGAGCCGACCTCGAACGCGGGAAGGAACTCTATGCTTCGAAATGTGCATCATGTCACGCCGACGATGGGGCAGGAGATGATGATAACCCGCCGGTTTGGGGCGAGCAGTCCTACAACCAGGGAGCGGGGTTAGCGAACAACGACAAGTTGGCCGCTTGGTTGAAGGTAGCCATGCCCTTGGACGATACCGATCTGACAGAAGAGGAAGCCATCGACATCGCTGCCTTCGTAAATTCCCACTCTCGGCCCCAGTTCATACTGACGGATCATTTGCCTTGAGGTGGCTAGGATGCGTCATCAACTGCTGGAGCGAGTCCATGGAGTCCCAGTAGTAGACGTTGGAAACCTGCCCCGTCTCTGTGTTCTCCCAAGCTTCTTCGCCAAGGTACCCAGGAAGAGCCTTTGCCGCTTGAGCTATTTCCGCATCCAGCCGATAGAACTCGTCATCATACACCTTCTTGGCAAAAGTAAAGGTTGCGGTGCACAGCGTTTTGGTTTGATTGCTCATTGCGGTGTCGGCTCGAGTGAATTAGTCGAAACTCATGCGAAGGAATTGCTGAGAACATCTGCAAATAGGTTGCGGTCAACATTGCCACCAGAGAGTATGGCTGCAACGCGATCGCTACCAAGCAGCTCCCGCTCCTTCATGATAGCCGCGATAGCGGCTGCACCTGCCCCTTCAGCCAAGTTGTGCGTGCTCTCGTAGAGAAGACGCATGGCTTCTGCAATTTCCCCATCCGTTACTTCCACGATGTGATCCACGTTTTTTAGGAGTACGTCCAGTACTTCCGGCTGAGGGATTCGACACCCCATGCCATCCGCCAGCACCGTTGTTGCCGGGGACTCGATGACTCGACGAGCGGCAAACGATAGCCCATAGGCATGGGCGGTGGATTGAATCTGTTGTATCGTTGGCAGCATGGTTTGAGTGGATTCTAACAGTGTGACCTCCGGTTTTCCATGGCACGATGGCCTTGTGTTCGGAGGTCTGCTTTGACCCGTCAAAAAGTTGAAATTGATATAGATTTTCTTGCAGCCGTTTTTTGTTCCGTAGCCGGCGTTTTCGTCCGACCGGGGCTCATCCCCGTCGGACGCCGCTTTGGCGCCCTAACACGCGCAGCGCATGAAGAATCGGCTCCCCTCGCCCCGCTTCGGGGAGAGGGGCTGGGGGTGAGGGGTAGGAGTGTTAGAAACAATGGCCGAGTTCCTCCCCATTCCAAGGAACACACTGTTGCGGGCGTCG
>CAYMXM010000429.1:0-4927 GCA_964394065.1 uncultured Pirellula sp.
CACCGGCTAATGGCTGTAATCCCTTCGGGATACCAGAGGATGCAAAACTTATCCTTGAGTTCTCCTCTGCGAACCTCCGCGTCCCCTGCGGTTAAAATGGAATAAACCCGGACTCTCAAAAACCCGTTCCAACACCAACTTTTTGCCAGCCCAGCGTAAGCCCCCGGTTACGTGCTGCCATCGCTACGCGATTGATAACCCGGGAAGTAATTTCGAAACAGTTCTACGAGGGAACCGATTTCTGCAAACCTTCACCGAACCGTGTCTTTTGTGCTTTCTCGAGAATCTGTTCCTGCTCCCAAGGCCCTGTATGTGCAGAGAGACACATTGGTGTTCGTACCTTCGATGGCGCTTCGAAGACATCCGCATTGGAAACATAGAACATTCCTGCTGGTAGAGAACCGGTATCCGCTCCGCTCATGCCACGGCTCTGCAACATCTCGTTCGCTGTCGAGATCGAAACGGGGGCGTTCATCTTCCCGTGCCATTGGGTCGAACATTGGCCGATAATCTTCGAGTCGATATCTTTCGGATTTTGTGTCGCGAAGATGACGCCTAGCTTGTACTTTCGCGCTTGCGCAACAAGCCGTTGCAGGCTTCCTAGACACGCGCTCCTTTTAGCCGAGGGAATAAAGTCACGAGCTTCGTCGATAATCAGCAAGCCGCGAAGAGGTCGATCCGGTGGCGTCGGATTTTTCTTGATCCAAGCGAACAAAGTCATCGCCAATTGATTGATAAACTGTCGTTGCGATTCAATCGACGGTAAGCCGAGGAAATTGATCACTGAAACTCGCGTTTTTGCCCTTTCTCCATCGTCTCCAAAAAGGAGAGCTGGATCAAGTTTTGCATTGCTTCCCGACAGCAACGGATTGGTCGCTAGTTGCGCTTGCAGCAAATCCGACATCTTGGTGGCCAACTTCTTCTCGTCCGATATTTTGGCGGTCGCTTCCTCAGGGAGTTCTTTGAGCAACTCCGCGAGAAGTTCTAGACTGCAATTTCCATTTTCAGCTAGGAATCGAAGAGCCGAGTTCACCACGGCTTTCTTCTTTTGACGAACTTCTTCGCTCCCGGTTATCACCGATTCGCTCAGCGATTCTAGAACCATGTCGATGGCTTCCGTGAACTCATCAACGGAATCAACGAGGCTCGGCAAGTCGGGAAGGGGAGGTAGCCCTAGAGGGTTGCCTGTCGATCGCCCCGGAGTCCAAACGACGGTTTCTACCTCCGCACGCAATCGATCCGCCAACACGTAATCGTTTGGCTTCCAACTCTCAGGTGGCGTTGCTGGCGGTTCTCCTATCGATGCCAGATCGTTGGCACAGTCGATCACAATCGCGGGAATCCTGGCCAACGCAGCTTCTTCAACAATTCGCTTCAGCAGCACGGTTTTCCCCGAGCCAGCTCCCGCGAAAACGACACCATGCTTGTCTAGTGCGGCGATGGGCAATCGTACTTCTGGCCACTCGCGCAGTGCAGATGGTTTCCATCCTACAAGGATATCTGAGGCAACATTATCTTTATTCTGCACTACGGTTTTAGGAGTCGTAGATGGTTTACGAGCCGATGGTTTGGGTAAAGGTGCGCTTTCAATAGCCGCATTCTCTACAGGATTCGTTACGTTTAACGAGTCGGTGTCGTTGGTGGAACCATACTTTGTGACATTGCCCCCATCCGAGTCTGGATCTGGGGGGGCAACCAGTTCCGATGGAACACCGCTGATCGTTTCTGGTTCAGAACTGGACGACAACTCAATTAGTCGCGGACATGCGATTTGGAAAAAGCGGGTTCCGAGTGCGTATCTCCGAATTCGGAGCCATTCTCCGAAAAGAGGTTCATGGCGCCTGCTCATTTCCACTAGGGCCATGAGCGTTTGAAGCTCTTCGAAATCCGGTAACAGGTGCACCCCACCCCGGTTTCCAAAATCTTCCACCAGCGATTCCGACTTTTCCCCTTTAGGGAATTCATGGGTACCAACGATTACCAAGCGACGAAAGTTCAAATCTGGATCGATCCCGGATTGCGCCATGGCTGCTTGCAGTCTGCACTGAAAGGCCAATGCGTTGGCTTTTTGAATTGCACGTACACACACATGTTCCTCACGCTCACCTTCGGATGTGAACTTCAAGCGAAGTCGTGCGTGGAGTGGCTTGTTGGTCGCTCCTCCACTGAAGCATGTATCGACGATCGCTTCTATACTTTCAGGCAGATTTGCTTCTGCTGCGGCGATTCTAAGAGAGTCCACCAAAAGATTAGCAAACAGCGTATCCTCATGATCTTCCTTGATCAAATCCTGCACTCGAACGACTCTTCGTAGCGATTCGAACGCAACGTCCAATCGTTCCAACTCTTGAGGAACATTTGGGAGGGCTTGGAGAACGTTTATCTCTGGAGAGTCAGCTTCCCTGGAAGAACTGGTTAGGTAGTCGCTCCAATCAAACTCTTCTACCTTGCCTGCAGACTTGCACTTTTGCACATGTTGCTGACACCTCTGCAGGACTTCGCGAGGCGTACCCGTTGCAAAACGGTTCAAGGTATCTGCAGGGAAAGGCCAGGTCGGGTACGGGGGGACAAACCGGTGGCGTTCAAACGACTGATCCAGGCGGTTCTGAATCAACCGATGTACAGGAGTCGAATCCGCAAAACCGGTAAGACAGCGAGGCCTGTCGAAGCGATCCACGTAGGAACGCATGGTGATTTCCCGCATAGCCTCCCACGTGGGCTCGATACAAGTCACAACGATCAGCGTTCGCGCATTAACCGTTGCGTCTCGTAGAGCACTAAGCCCGATTGCTATCGAGTTCAAGATACGTTTAGGAGTAATGTGGTCTTCTTGATTTCCTTTGCCACCCACTTCGAACCATCGGATTTGAGTCGCAATGGAATCGAGTTGATCAAATGCGACCACGGTGGGCCCCGTGAAGTGCATCAGCCACGCGATCCCCTCCACGATCTTTCTGCAATCCTCTTTCTCCCGAACGAACCCGAGCCAGTTCTTCTGTTCTCTCTCGATTTCAGCTCCCTGCAGCCAAGTCGAACCGATGCTGGAGACGGCGAAGTCAGAGGAGTTCAACGCGATCAAGGCTCGCAGAATGTCGCTGTAACGGTTGACTTCGTTTCTATACTTGGTGGTAAGCGCAGAAAGAATATCATCGCAGTCCGTTTTCAAGTCACGGATGTTCCTTCGCTTAAACCAATTTAGGAGCGCACGTTTGTCCCCTCTAGGAATGATCTGTTGGAACAGGTTTTCAAGGACCGTCTCGTACTGCGGTCGCGTTGCGTCTGTCACTTGATGCAAGGAAGCGAAGTAACCCAAGAGAGTCGTTTCCCAGAAGTCGCAAACATCGGTCATGTCGACGAGAACGAACAGCGCATTCTGGCTAGCGCAGATCCGTCTAAACTGTCCGAGTAAGTGAGTCTTCCCGCTCCCTGCAGCGCCCGAGAGTACCCAAGCTTGAGGAGACCCCTGTGAAGTGGGATTCGACATGTTTCGAAGTGTCTCCGCGAACTCTTGCCGAATCGAACCGTGGATCTCCGGTACATCGTCAGTCGATTTCGACCAAACATTCTGGAGCATCGTGGTCCAATCGAATGGAGTAGCTTGAAGTACTTGAAGCGGAGTCATCATGGAATTCTTAACTGTGGGGTGATAAAAAGGTATTAGCGGTTGGATCCTTCCGACCCGGGAGATGTGAATAGGAGGAGCAGCATCCGTGCTAGAACGCGGAATTACTCAATCCAGTAGACGAGGTGTCTTACTTCCCCAGAGGGAGTTCGCAATGCAGCGTCGCGATCGAGTGAGGTAATTTCCAGTGGATTGTCGTAGGGCAACAACTGAACTTTCCCTTGCTGTGCCAGCTGGATCAAAGCGTGATCTAGGCTCTCAAAAGAGACCCCCTTGAGCTGAACGCGAAGCCTAGCGATGGGAACGCGGACGCGAGACTCCCCCAGGCCGATATCGAGGGCTGCCTCACGAATACGATTGAAAAGCGAGCTGCTCTCCTCTCGCGGATCAGCTGCTTCCCCAGCCATAGGGATGCTAGGAAGCTGCTTGCTCGAATCTAGGGAGTGTTTGTTGCGTTCCAGAAGTATCTTCGCTAGCGATAAGTCATGCCTCTTCAGAATGCTATGGATGGCGCCGAGCGCCTCCTCAAGAATTTCCGCTGCGTTGCTTCGTTGAATCCCGAGAGGTTCGTTTAGATGTTCCGAGCACCAAACCCACCCTCGATCTGAGAGCCGAGCAAAAATCGCTCGCCCTCGCTTTTCCGTGTCGATCAGATTTCTGCGAATCAAATCCTCACGCTGGCTTCGATTCAATGCCGGTTTAACATCTTTCAACGCCATCCAATCCGCGTTGAACATGAGGCGAAGCAGCAAGAGTCGTGACGAGGAAGGAATGGAACTCGCACTAATCATGGAAAATATTGGGCAAAAAGAGCAAAAGGACTCAAGAAGATCGGGCAAGGGGATGTAACCCATTCCTGGAAAGAATGCCGATCGAATCGGGCCTTGCTGTTAGGAAAGACGCAGGAAGATAGTAGATGCTGACGGTTATGTCGTTTTTACGAAGGGCGAGCTTGAACTGTCAAAAAGTTGGTGTTGAGGGAATTTTGGTTTGCGCAAGTTTTGTTCCGTCGTTTAAGAGCGCACCGTCCGCCCATGTTTGCAACTTTGGAGGGGCCCTGAAGCCTTTTCCGGACGGTGCCAGGCACCTTTCAAAGCGTCCCGGAAGGTGCCTGGCACCGTTCGAAAAAGGACAAAGAAGTGCTAGCTATCGGATTCGGGGGACCGGGCGGCTGAAAATGGGGCGGCGCGGGGGGATTTTGGGGTGGGAACGCCCGAACGGGGGTAAGAAACGTCGCTAAAACGGGACGCGCGCGCAGAGGGGGAGACATCTGAGGCGGGGGATGCTCAGAAAAATGGGTGGGTT
>CAYMXM010000430.1:0-2295 GCA_964394065.1 uncultured Pirellula sp.
TACTTAACGGCGTTGCCCCTCACCCCCGGCCCCTCTCCCCGAAGCGGGGCGAGGGGAGCAGAGATCTATCGGGGGCCACGAAGCTTTTCCTCGGCGGCGCTGCCGCGGTAATAGTGTGGGGCTAGCGCAAAGGGGTCGGTAAAGATTCCTTCTCGCCACTTTGCAACGCCTAACCATGCGACCGTTTCCGCTCGGGGATAAAGGTCTTTCTCCTCTTCCCAGCGAACCTCCTCTATCCATTCCTTCCACGCCCCGCTCCTTCCCTCCTTCTCCAAAAACTGTCGAACTCGTCGGCAACCTGGCCCAGCGAACGTATGCTCCGCTCCAACACCATTGGACATCGACGACAACAAAAACCGATTGATATCGACGATATAAGTGGCTGAAGGCTGAATCTGCGTCGCAGGAGCTTGAGCAAAACTCTTCACAAACAATTCCCCCCGATACGCATCGAGCAGGCAATGAACCCACGGAGTTAAAGGCTTCCCCCGCTGCACGATCTGTTGATAGATGACATCTAGAGTATCGATCTCGACGATCGGTATCTTCCGTGCGTAGGCGAGCCCTTTCGCGGTAGCCACCCCGACGCGCAACCCCGTGAACGAACCGGGGCCGGTTATGAGGGCTATGCAGCCGAGGGAGTTCATGTTGAGTTTGCTGTCGGAAAGAAGCGCAGCGATTGCCGGCGCCAGCGACTGCGCCGATCCGACTTCTTCCGGGAGCAAGGTCGATTTCAAACGATCGATCGAACCATGCTCATCGATGATTGCTACCGATCCCGCTTTCCCGCTCGTCTCTAAGGCGATAAGGTACTTCACGATCCGTTCGTTGCGTCTTCGCTCAACATCTCGGCAAAGGTACGAACGAGGGTTCCGGAAGCTCCCGCGTCACACCAAGCTTTCGGGCTGTCCAGGAAAGCTGGACCTGCGATATCGATATGTACCCACGGAACTTTGTTGACGAACTCCTCCAGGAACTTCGCCGCCGTGATGGCCCCTCCCCATCTCCCTTCCCCAACATTCTTGATGTCCGCTACCTTGCTCGCGATCTGTTCGGTGAAGTAGGAATACATCGGCAAAGGCCAGACGTATTCACCGAAGCGATCGGCGGCTGACTGAATTGTTCCTTGCCAGCTCAAATCGTTCGACATGAGTCCCGAGATGTCGTTCCCAAGAGCGACAACACATGCGCCGGTCAAGGTTGCAAAGTCGACGATCTTCGATGGAGAAAAACCAAGAGCGACATCAAGGCAATCGGCGAGGACGAGGCGACCTTCCGCATCGGTGTTGTGCACTTCGATCGTCTTACCGTTTCGCGCGGTGAGGACATCTCCCAACTTAAACGCATCCCCCGAGACGAGGTTTTCGACCAACCCGATGACGGCGACCAAGTTGCAGGGAGCTTGAAGACGCGCTGCGGCTTGCATGATCCCGAGGACCGTTGCTGCACCCGCCATATCGCACTTCATGGTGAGCATTCCATCGGTAGGTTTGAGGGAGTAGCCACCGCTATCGAAAGTGACCCCTTTACCGACTAGAGCAATCGGAGGAACGGAGGATTCGGCACCTCGATAATGCATGATCAAGAGCCGTGGAGCACGGATCGATCCACGGGCGACGGCGAGCAAGGAACCGCATCGCTCAGCTTCGAGTTTCGCTTTATCCCATACCTCGATCGTCATCTGATTCTGTTGGGCTACCGACTGTGCCGTTTCGGTAAACGATTCGGGGTAGATGTAGTTGGGAGGAAGGTTCACGAGGCGTCTCGTGAGATTGACCGATTCACCAATGGCGTTCCCTTTTCGTAAACTCTCTTCGTCCAAGCCGACCCACTCGACCTGTTCGGGTACGAAAAGAGATTTCTCATCGCGGAATAGATCTTGGCCAACGCATCCAACCATCGCACCAACGACCGAAGCCCGTTCCAGTTCGGGGGAACCTGCAAAGCCGACCATCCGAACCACCTCGCGCTGTTTCCCGCAAGCAGCCTTCATCGCAGCCCCTGCCGCGCGAGCCGCTTGCATGGGTGTCCAATCCGATTTCGTTCCGACACCGACCAGGATTAAACGCTGGGTGGGCAACCCACCCGGAGAGAGGATGGTGGTGACCTTGTTGGGTTTCGTAGGAACGTCCCCGGATTCGAGGAGTCGCCCCAACCATCCCGACATAGCGGTGTCTGCATCGGTAACGTGGGGAGCTGTTCTCCACTCTTCCGGAATCGCGATGATCAAGCAATCACAAGGTAAAGAAGTCCAATTCGGCAAGGAACTGATGGACCGCATGGAAATAGCCGTTT
>CAYMXM010000430.1:2395-4924 GCA_964394065.1 uncultured Pirellula sp.
GGTAAAGAAGTCCAATTCGGCAAGGAACTGATGGACCGCATGGAAATAGCCGTTTTTGTTAGTGAAAAGTTATCGTTGGTAGATCGGTAGGAAGTGATAATTTACCGACAGACTGAGGATCGCTAAAGCCGTACAGTACACCTTCCCTGCGTTTTGCTCCTCTCCCCCCGAGGAACTCCAGGAACCGTCAGGTTGTTGTTTATCGAGAAGCAATTCGCGAACGATCGCCGACGCGGTGGTCGCTGTCTCCCCGCCTCGCTGGTGCAACCCCTGGGCATAGTAGTAGAGCCCGTACAAAACGAATCGATCGTTCCATTTAGGTGGATGTTCGAGCAACCACTGGGTGGAACCCTCGACCAGTTCCGAATCGTACTCTCCGCAGACCTGCATGGCCAATAGCCCAGCTGCGGTCATCGAGAAGGTGGGACGATCGTTGTTGGCTTCATAGGAGAACCCATTCTTCATCACTTGCGGGCGACCGCTGGCGTCTACCGGCGAGGTAAAGGATCGAACAAGGTATCCTACCGCTGCGTCGATCGTTTCGGAGGGGACCTCCAGGCCATCGTTCTTCGCACTTCGCAAGGCCATCACTTGCCAGACCGTCACCGACAGATCGCTATCGGCTGCATCGGGAGTATATCGCCATCCTCCCCTCGCGTAGCTCGGTTTCCTCGTCTTTTGGCTTCGAACGATGACATCGATCGCTCGTTGACAACTGTCGTGGATGCGCTGATTAGTTTCATGATCAGGCCCCATACCGAGCATCTCGGTGAGCATCAAAGTTGCGATCCCATGTCCGTACATGCGTGAACCATCCGATGCACCGAAGTACCCGTTTCGATCTTGCCGATCCCCGCTTAAGAGATACTCCAACCCGCGCCGCATCCCCTTTCCTGCGGGGGTAGGATCGACAGGTTGATGGCCGACCGAAGCCATCGCCATCAGGGCCAAACTCGTCATCGCATTCTCATGGCGCCGATCTGCAATCGCCCCGGATTTGTTTTGTTGCGTTAACAGAAACGCAACTCCCCGCTCCATCCCTTCTCGAATCCGGTGGTGTTCGGCCGCGGAAAGGCCAGAGATCGATGGCAAAGAAGGCTCGGCAGGAGATTGGGCAAACGCGTTCGAGGGTACGGCTAGAAATATGGGAAACAGAAGAGGAAGCAAGCCCCATAAGAAAAAGGCTCGTTGCTTCAACGGCTCTGAGACTGGCTTGGACAAGAGGAGGGGAGGGTGGTGTGGTGGTTGAAGTGACATGAATTTATGGGGCGGGGCGTGGTCGGATTTGCATTGAGAAATTGTATTCCAAAGGGATACGGTAGGTAACGCATAAAGGTACGAAAGAAGAAGGCGTGGCATGGGCGTCTCGCCCATGTTGGTTGGGGGGGACGCGAAGCGCCCCCATCACAACCCGTGGCGTAAGCGAGGGATCGCGGTGCGAGTGAACGTAGCCTTTGTCGGAAATATCTCAAGGCGCCTGGCGGTTCGCTCCTGAGGCACGAAGGGCGTGCTGTGAGACCTTGAGTGGGATGCCTAGTTGCCAGCGCTGTCCCTCGCTTACGCCACGGGTTGTGATTGGGCCTCGCTTACGCATCGGACAAACAACCCAAACTCGTTGCATTCGCGATAGAATGAGAAACTCTGGAACCCAGCAATTGGTTTCCTAACCTCTTTTTTTCATTAGGAATCATCATGGCGAAGCTCGGACTGCGTGAATTTGTAGAAACGTCGGCTCAGAAGGATCAGGGGCAGGGGTTGTTCGAACTGGAACAAGATCGAATCTTGGAGGTCAATCTAAACGGGGATATCTGGACTAAAACGGGATCGATGATCGCCTACCTTGGTTCGATCAAGTTTGAGCGGGAAGGGATCTTGCAGCAGGGGGTTGGGAACCTTCTCAAGAAAGTGGTGAGTGGCGAGGGGACTCGTTTGACGAAAGCAACCGGTCGCGGAGTGGTTTATCTAGCCGACTCGGGTAAGAAGATTACGATTCTCCAATTGCAGAACGAATCGATTTTCGTCAATGCAAACGATGTTCTTGCCTTCGAAACGAGTTTGCAATTCAATATCCGAATGCTTCGCAAAGTTGCTGCGATGCTTAGTGGCGGATTGTTCAACGCCCACTTTTCGGGTTCGGGGATGCTAGCGATCACCTCCCATTACGATCCGATGACTTTGCGTGTCACCCCGGATCTACCTGTCTTCACTGATCCGAACGCCACGATCGCTTGGAGCGGAAACCTCTCCCCCGAATTCAAAACCGATATCTCGCTCAAGACCTTCTTAGGGCGAGGAAGTGGCGAAAGTCTTCAAATGAAATTTCAAGGAGACGGCTTCGTGGTCGTGCAGCCTTATGAAGAGGTTTATATGCAGCACGGTTCTTAATTGAACTCAGACGACATATAACCCCCAATTCATACTCATACTCGTACTCGAATCTCGAGCACGAGCACGAGCACGAGCACGAGCACGAGCACGAGTATGAGTATGAATTGGGGGTTATATGTCGTCTGAGTTCAATTAAGAACC
>CAYMXM010000431.1:0-4908 GCA_964394065.1 uncultured Pirellula sp.
GACGTTGTTTAACGGAATAAATTCCGTTCTACAATGGCCGCCATTCAACGCCGCCGCCAGCGCAGTGAGCCGGCTTCCTGATCAGGGGACTCCAAGCCCCACGCTAGTTGTGAGAGGCTCTCGCTTCATGCGGGGCCTTGAGTAGCCCTGAGTTAGGGGCATGCAATGCGTGCCTTGGGGGCAGGAGCTAGAGACGTTGTTTAACGGAATAAATTCCGTTCTACAATGGCCGCCATTCAACGCCGCCATCAGCGCAGTGAGCCGGCCTCCTGATCAGGGGACTCCAAGCCCCCGGCTTAGTTGTGAGAGGCTCTCGCTTCATGCGGGGCCTTTGGCAGCCCTATGGTGCGATCGCGACGCGTGGCCATCCGCGGCCGCGCGTCAGTTCAATGCCTTCGCCCAACCTCGCAAGAGTCAGCGCGGGGCCCGTCAGCTTTTCAAAAGGGAGCTGCCGGTGGGACTGCGCCAGGAAGTCCAAACCTGCGACCAAATGTCGTGGTGCATAGTTGTGAACACCGCGCACCGTAAGGCATTTGCGAAGTACATCTTCACCCGTTAGATCGAGCCGAGTCTCGGGATGAACCATTCCAGCCCATACGTATTGCCCTCCTGGACGAAGCGCCTTGATGCCAGCCGGAACAACCGCTGAACTACCAGCGACCTCGAGGACTAGATCCACAGGTGGTTGCTTATCTCCAGGGACGATCGGCGTCCCCCCAAACTCGGCCGCCAACTCCAATCGTTGCCGACTGAGATCGGTACAGAATACTTCTCCGATCCCAAGATGCCGCAACCACGAGCAAGCGTAGATCCCCAACAACCCACCACCTTGCACTAACACGCGATCGCAAGGATCAGGTCGTACTTCCAATGCGTTGATGATCGTTGCCAACGCACAATTGGCTGGCGCGACGATCGCATCGGGCAACGACTCGGGAACGGGAAGAATGGAAGTACCTGGACGCAACAAAATATGCGTAGCATAGCAACCGTTTAGCCCACTCTGATCACTCAAGGCTGCGTGCCCGTACTTGAATAATCGATCGCATTTTTGAGGCAGTTCCCACTGAGTACAGGAAGAGCATTCCCCGCAACTATCCGCCAGTGTCCAGGTGACTCTTTGACCAACGCCGATTCCTTGCCGCGCACTGTCGACCACATGCCCCACCGCCTCGTGCCCCAGGACGCAAGGAGTCGGTGCACCGCGACGTCCATCGACGGTGTGTAGGTCGGAGCCACAGATCGTGGCGAGTGAAATTCGGACGAGCACTTCACCCGAGCGAAGTTCACTTGGTAGGGGAACGGTCTCCAGTTGAAAGGGGCGGTCGGGACCTTGAAAGAGCTGAACTTGAGCGGTGGTCATCGGCGGATCAATAGTGCAAGGACAGCGCTGCAAAGCGCGAAGAGGGCGACGAGGGGAAAGACGAGAGCGACGTTCTCACCAGTCCCGATTTCAAACGGGTTTTTCTGAATCATCCAACCGATCAGCGGTTCCCCCAAACCAGCCATGGTGTAGGCAAAGAAATTCATCAAGCCAACCGCCGTTCCCGCGCGTGCCCGTCCGAGCAGATCGGGAGCAAGGGCCCAGAAAGCGGATTGCGGTCCATAAGCAAAGAAACCGGTCAGAAACAGCACGGGGACACCTAACCAATGACCGGCAGGCAACAAATACATCCCCATCGCGGATGCAGAGGCGAGCATCATGAAGGATGCGATCACACCACTTCGGCGCGAACGACAAAAACGGTCGGAGACCCAGCCGCTGGCAAGCGCTCCCAAGGCCATTCCGATCGGGAGGGCAATGCTAATCCATTTGCCCAACGAATCATCCCGAAAGTTCTCGCCGAGAAAGTAGACCGGAACCCAGATCAGAAGCCCATAACGGACCGTATTCTGAAACCCAATCGCCAGCCCAGCCAACAACAGCTTGCCGTTTCTTAATGCCACGCCATAGCGTTGCCAAGCGGTCTCCGTAACCGTGACGGTGGTTTGCGGATCTTCGTCGGGGAGGTCAGGAAAACCGAGAGCGCTAGGACGATCTCGAGCGATCCACCAGACCACCAATCCTCCCAGCAACATCAAGATGACAGGAATGCGAAAAATCCATCGCCAATTGAGCTCCAATACATCGAGCACGATCAGCGACGTCGCAAAGGAAAGGACTGAAGAAAGCCCTGCTGCCAGCACATACAATCCGAACGCACGCCCTCGCTCGTTCGCCGCAAACCAGTTCGACACCAAACGGCTTCCCGGTGCCCACCCCATGCTTTGCGCGAGCCCGTTCAATCCCCATGCCACGGTCAGCGATTTGAAACCGATGCCAAAGCTGGTGATCCAATTGATCCCAAAGGAGGCGACCGCACCGAGGCACATCATTCGCCTCCCGCCGAACTTGTCACCCAAGTTGCCGTTGATCACTTGGCCACATGCATACGCCCAAAGCATCGCGGCGCTGACCCAGCCCAATGTTTGTTTATCCAATCCCAGTTCTGCTTGGATCCCTGGGATTGCGAAGCCGAAGGTTTGACGCCCCGTGTAGTAGAACAAGTAACAGAACATCACCGCCCCCATCACCCAGCGTCGGGCGCGCAAGAACGCTGGGTCAGCATGCGACTGGGAGGAGGGATTCATCAATTCATGCCGTTGCAGGTCAGTTCAAAGATATCAAAGTTCCGTACATCACCAGCCGCCTTCGCAGCGTAGGTAGCATTCAGAGGCTGGCTGAAGAACAAGGGGACCATCTCCTCATAGCGTCCACCATGACTGCGCAGCGCACCAGCTAGGGCACTCAGGTCATGATGTTCCGGCGTGCGCCCTAGGACTACGTCGCGACCACTGGCGACCACCAAGTCCCCCATGCGATCTTCTGGCAATTCCATCAGCCTCGCAGCGATCTCGCGCTGATGGCACTCCGTGATTCCGTCGCGCCGCAACAACCAATCGCAAACCTGCTTCGCATCCAGTTCAGCGGGTAAGTGGACTTGGGCAAATGAGCCGAGTGCCCCGTGGTGAGCCACATACGGGTCGGTGATCGGCAAGATCACTCGGATCCCTTCGCCAAACTGTTGCACCAGTTCGCTTTCAAGGTAGATCACATTGGGCGAGCCATCGGGGCGTTGTTTTGCACACATGCCGTGGTCGGCGGTGATCCCGATCAACGCTCCGAGCTGGTGCAGGCGTCCAATTTCTTGATCGATCGCAGCATAAAAGTCGAGCGATTCGGGTTCCTCCGGCGCGTGCTTGTGCTGCATATAATCGGTGGTACTCAGATAAAGGAAATCTGCGATCCCCCGTTCCAGCATCGCCACCCCCGCCTTGAGAACATACAAACTCGCGTCACCGCTGTAGATCGGTGGGGTAGGACCGACGAGAGACTCTACATCATCGATGCCGTGTGTAGCGCGCGCAGCATGGTTGGCTCGTTCCGAAGAGAAAGCGATTCCACCTTCGGTGATCAGTCCGCTGGCAAAGATATCGCGCAGTTTTTCTTTGGCGGTGACCACAGCGACTTTGCGTCCGGCTCGTTGCGCGTGAGGAAAGATGGTATCGGCGCGAAGGAACTTCGAGGAGTTCATCATCACTTCCTCTCCGCTGTCGGAATCGAAGAAGAAGTTCCCGCCGATACCATGCACTGCGGGTGGAACCCCGGTCACGATGCTACTGTTGTTGACGTTGGTAAAGGTTGGCATCGCAGCACGAGCAAATCCCCGTTGACCACGGAGACTCATCTCAACCAAGTTGGGCATCCGTCTACGAGCGATTGCACAGTCGAAGTATTCGTCGGCCGAACCGTCCAGACAAATCACGACGATCGGCTTGGGAGGGGGAGAGTAAGTGCGATGATTGACAGTAAAGGAGGTCATAGCGAATGCGTTAGAGTAGTTCGTCACATTGACGAGTCGGACGAATCCAAACCACCAACGCGAACCCATTGTTCGGGAATATAATAGCCCGTGCCATGCTATCGGGAGAGACAGGTCCTGTAAAGCAGACTGTAGGGTGTGTGAAGTGGTCGCGAGTTGAAGCTTGAGGGGTGAGACTTGATGAAGAAGAAGGGCTTCTCCCTACTGAATTCGATCCACAACGTGCTTGAGAAACGAAGAGGCGATGTCGTGGTCTACGGCTTGCGCAGTACTCTTCCATCCGGGAACTCCGTTGACTTCGAGAACCATCCGCTGACCATCGAGCGATTCGATCAAATCGACACCGACCATAAATCCTCCCACCACCCGCGCTGCGCGAAATGCCATGTCGGCTTGCTCGAACGTCGCTTCGATCGGAACGACTTTTCCCCCCTGCGATGCATTCGTTCGCCAGTTCCCTCGGGCCTCGCGACGGACCGAGTAAAGGGACTCGCCGACGACGAGAAGTCGGAGATCATAACCTCGGTTGGGGACGAACTCTTGGATGTAATGAACCGCATGGAGTTGAACAAGGGTTCCAAAAACGCGCCATGCCATATCGCGATCTGTGACCCGAACCATCCCGCGACCTTCCCCTCCAAAGATGGGCTTCACGACGCAGTCTTCCCCGAGCGCATGCCAAGCCTCCATGGATTCATCTCGCGTCTGACAGCAAACGGTCTTCGGAGTGCACAGTCCTGCTAAACGTAGTTTTTGAAGGGTTAACCATTTATCGATGCATATTTCGAGGCATCGCGTGGAATTGATCACAGGTACACCGAGTTGTTCCGCAACGGACAAGGCATTCATGCGGAAGATAATCTGTTCCAACGATCCGAGAGGCATCGTTCTGATGATTAACGCATCGAGATCTTTTAATGATATGGAACTCGATTCGGTCGGGCTTTCGGAGCCAGCGAAAGCTCGATCCGCGAAAACACTTAGCTCCTCTCGAGAGTCGACTCTCAAGGTTTCAAACGACAACGGAAGGATGGAGACATTCTTC
>CAYMXM010000432.1:0-4902 GCA_964394065.1 uncultured Pirellula sp.
TTCCATTCCATGTCAGCTTCGCATGGTTTCTCGAGACTCGATCGTCCCAAGGAACCGCCCAACCGGGGGAGGTTCTACCGAGAACGATAGAGCTCTCTCCGTCGCGTGGTAGTGCCCGACGCCAGCGGTCAGTAGGGGTTGGACCTTGTGCAATAAGATCAGGCATCTTCTTGAGTCGTTTGCGGGCTTTGTGAAGCTTCGACGGAAAGTTCAGAGGGAAATGATTCTACAAGAATTTGGGAGATTGAAGCATAGGGGGAAATCGATGTGCCGTGTTAGGAACCACGGAATACACGGAACACACCGAAAAAAGAAGTTTGAAGTTTAAAGGGGCTTCGACTTCGTCCATAGCTATCCGCTCCCCTCGCGCCGTTTCGGGGAGAGGGGCCGGGGGTGAGGGGTAGAAGTGAGATCTAACGATGCTATTGTTTCCTAAGTCGCTTCCTTTTGAGTTTTGTCGTTTGTCGATACAATCCGAGCTGAGTTAACACAGCCTAGCTAAATGGATCGATCGACGAAAGCAAACTACATGAGTTCGAAGAAGCTTCTGGTTACCGCAGCGCTTCCCTACGCCAACGGCCATATCCACCTCGGGCATTTGGTCGAGTATATCCAAACCGATATCTGGGTTCGATTCCAGCGATTGACCGGGCGAAGGTGCATCTACATTTGCGCCGACGATACCCACGGCACCGCGATCATGATTCGGGCTCGCCAGGAAGGTCGCTCCGAAGTGGAGCTGATCGCTGATATGCAGCAAGCCCACGAGCGAGACTTCGCAGGGTTCGACATCTCGTTCGATCACTACGGGAGTACGAACTCCGATGAGAATCGAATCCTTTGCGCCGACATCTGGAAGTCGTTGCGGGAGAAGGATCTCATCGTTGAAGATGATGTCGAACAACTATTCGATCCCGTCGCGGGAACATTCCTCGCCGATCGCTTTGTAAAGGGAACCTGCCCATCGTGCAAAACGCCCGATCAATACGGAGACAACTGTAGCAAATGCGGAGCTACCTACCCTCCGACGGAACTTATCGATCCTGTTAGCACGCTAAGTGGGGCGAAGCCTGAAGTGCGAACGGCGAAGCACCTCTTCGTGCAGCTCGAGAAGCTTCACGATTTTCTCGAGATTTGGTCCCAGTCCGGAAATCATTTGCAGCCTGAAATCGCGAACTATCTCAAAGGGCATTTTTTAGGAAAGCCTCTTCGAGATTGGGATATCTCTCGCCCCGCACCTTACTTTGGATTTGAGATTCCAGATAGTCCAGGAAACTATTGGTACGTTTGGTTCGACGCGCCGATCGGATATATCGCGTCGACTTGGGCCTGGTGCAAAAAAAAGGGTGAGAAGCTCGAAGACTGGTGGAAGAGTGACTCGACCGAGATCCATCATTTCATTGGGAAAGACATTACCTACTTCCACACACTCTTTTGGCCTGGCGTCTTGAAGACAGCGGAGTATTCCCTTCCGCAATTCGTCCACATCCATGGATTCTTAACCGTCGATGGCGAGAAGATGTCGAAGAGCAAAGGGACCCAGGTTCAAGCCGCGACCTACCTGAAGCATCTCGACCCTGCCTATCTTCGGTACTACTACGCATCGAAGCTTGGACCGCGTCTCGACGATATCGACATGAATCTGACCGAGTTCGTGAACAAGGTCAATTCGGACCTTGTCGGGAAAGTCGTTAACTTGGCCAGTCGAACAGCGAGATTCATCGAATCGACAGGTCTCTCTCCTGAGTATCCGCACGACGGCGGGCTCTTCGCTTCTGCGGCGGCTGCGGGGGAAAAGATTGCGCAAGCCTATGAGCAAGTCGACTATGCGCGCGCGATGCGGTTGATCATGGAGATCGCCGATCAAGCTAATGCGTTTGTCGAGAATGCTGCCCCGTGGGCTCTAAAAAAGGATCCGACCCAGCAGGTCCGTCTCCAAGAGGTTTGCACGATCGTGTTGAACCTTTTCCGACAGCTCGCCGTCTATCTTGCCCCGGTCTTGCCTCGTTTGGCAGAACAGACGGGTCAGTTGCTCCAATCTCCGATCACCCATTGGAACGACAGCCAAACGCCATTGGTCGGTACCCAGATCAGCAAATTCCAACACCTACTTCAACGCCTTCAACCTGAGAAAGTACAAGCGATGATCGAAGATAGTAAAGAAGCAACTCCCGCAGAAGCTGGAACTTCGCCGACCTCCACCGGTGCATCTGACAGTTCCGGAAGTTATCAAGACTCGGGAGAGGCGTTAGCCGCAGAACCCTTAGCGCCTCTTTGCACGATCGAGGATTTCGCCAAAGTGGATTTGCGCGTGGCGAGGATCGTCAAAGCAGAGGAAGTCCCCGAAGCGAAGAAACTCGTCAAGCTCACCGTCTCATTAGGGGGGGATAGCGTTCGAACGGTTTTCGCCGGAATCAAGGCTGCCTATACCTTGGAACAACTCGAAGGACGCTTGGTCGTGATCGTCGCAAACTTGCAGCCACGTCAAATGAAGTTTGGTTTGAGCGAGGGAATGGTGACGGCTGCAGGCCCCGGTGGAGCCGAGGTCTTCTTACTCGCCGTCGACAGCGGAGCTGTTCCAGGGCAACGTGTGCATTAAATCAATGGCCGAGTTTCTCGCTCGCTGCTGGTAACTCTGACGCTTCTACGATCCCTCCGGGATCGTTGGCGCCTCTTTACGATCCACCGGTGGTGGCGCTGCGCTTACCACCGGCTAATGGCTGTAATCCCTTCGGGATACCAGAGGATGCAAAGCTAACCCTTGAATTCTCCTCTGCGAACCTCCGCGTTCCCTGCGGTTAAAACGGAATAAATCCACGCATTTAAAAACTCGTGTCAACACCAACTTTCTGACAGCCCAGGACTGGCTCCGATCGGACAAGAATCGTCCCACTTCTATCTAGGCAAAACAAACCGGCCGAATCGTTTTTTCTAGCCCGCGACAATCCATCCCTCCGAAGTAGACCGAGTGGAAACGCTACTTGACAGATGAATGGATTCGTCGATGCAACGCAAACTTTCTCCAACCGCTGCAATCTATCTAACCGCGCTGGTCGGGATCTCTTTCTGGGGACAAGGAAACGGGCAGGTCCAAGCTCAATCACCCCATGGACCGACCGTGGCGAGCAAGGAATTGGCCAAGACGGAGGCCGAGCTGACGGCAGCGATGAAAGATGCCTATCGCGGGGTCTTCTACGCGAACGATTTCTCCTACTTGCGAGATCCAACCTACAACGGACCTTCCTTTCTCGGTGATGGGTTGAAAGGGTTGCACGATGGAAAGCTCGATCTCGGCGGGGAGTATCGAACGCGTTACCATCACGAGAACAACATGCGCGGCGCAGGGCCCACCGGAGTAGACGATCAGTTCTGGCTAACTCGGCTCCGGCTATTCTCGAACTATCGCTTTACCGAGAATATTCGAGTCTATGGCGAATACCTTTATGCTGACTCCGCTGGCGAACAATTTGCACCTCGTCCGATCGAAGAAAATCGAGGTGAGTTTCAAAACTTGTTTATCGACGCAAACCTTCTCGAAGTGGACGAACTGCAGATCCTCGGGCGAGTAGGAAGACAAGAATTGTTGCTCGGGGCTGAGCGGTTGGTTTCCCCACTCGACTGGGCGAACAGCCGAAGGACTTTTGATGGTTATCGCCTCACCCTGAAAGGGGCGAACAACACTGTCGACCTCCTTTATACGAATCCCGTGAACCGAATTGCAGCAACCGGGGGAACGAACGAATGGGATAGTTCGAACAACCGTCAGCGCTTCTATGGTGGGTACTTGTCGAACAAGTCGCTCGGAAGCGATTTCGGGGTAACCGCCTTGGAAGCATACTACCTCGGCTACGACAACGACGATCAGAATTTCTCCTTTCACACCCTTGGAAACCGAGTGGCTGGCAAGGTGAACTCGCTCCTCTACGAACTGGAAGGGGGAGTGCAGTTCGGCAAGAATGCGGATGCTTCCAACCACGGAGCCGGGTTCTTTACCGCGGGACTCGGTCGCAAGATGAACTCCGATCAGAGCTTGGGAAAATGGTCTCCAACCGTCTGGTGTTGGTATGACTGGGCGTCGGGTGGGAACTCGTCGTTAGTCGCTCCCGGAGATGATTCGTTTCACCACTACTTCCCACTGGCGCACAAGTACAACGGCTTCATGGACTTGTTCGGGCGACGCAATTTGAACGATGTGAACGTTCAGCTGATTTCACCGATGGGAGACCGTGTTAGTTTCTTACTCTGGTACCACTACTTCTTCTTGGATGAAGCGACAACGCCTTACAGTGTTGGGATGACACCTTATAACGGAGCGAACCCCGCAGTATCCAAGGATCTGGGACATGAGATCGACTTGCTGTGGACGATTCAAATCGATCCCCGTCAAAGCTTGATGGTCGGCTACTCTCATTTCAATTCTGGTGACTACTACAACACTCCAGGTGTTGCCTTTTCTGGTGATGCCGACTTCTTTTATAGTCAGTATCAAGTGCGATTTTAGAGGGGGCGTTTTCCTTCGCCCCCCTTTAGGCAACGCTATGAAGCTTTTTCCCTTGGAGAATTGAGCGTTTCTTGTCCGACCGGGGCTTGTCCCCATCCAGACACCGCTTTGGCGGCCTAGAACGCGCCGCGCTTTAAGATCTCTGCTCCCCTCGCCCCTTTTAGGGGAGAGGGGCTGGGGGTGAGGGGTTGAAGTGCTAGAAACAATGACCGAGTTGGCGGCTCCGCCCCGCCCATGCGTACTCAGCGCAGCGGTACTCGTACTCGTACTCGTACTCGTACTCGTACTCGAGATTCGAGATTCGAGATTCGAGCACAAAAAAAAGGGGGAAGGCAATGCGACGCTGCCTGCACAAACTTGCTCAATGTCAATTCGCTCAGCACAGTTTTTTCTCTGCGCCC
>CAYMXM010000433.1:0-4896 GCA_964394065.1 uncultured Pirellula sp.
CTGGAGATCCCACCCATGACTCAGCGCCGCTCCGCAAATGCCACTCGTCGTGAATTCCTCGAACGCTCTATGCTAACGACGGCCGCAGCCCTCGCAGCGCAGTCGCAAGCCTCCTCCTTATGGGCTCAGGACAACCAATCCCCCTCGGTCAGCCCGAACGAACAAATCCATGTTGCGATCATCGGCGCTGGCTCGCGCGGCCAATCCCACATGAACGGTTTCGCCGCGAAAGGAAAGAAAGGGACCATCGTCACCCACGTCTGCGACTGCGATGAGAACCACGGTCAGAAGATGTGCGAGGCGACCGCTGAGCTTCAAAACGGTAAGAAGCCAGTCTGGGTTTCCGATGTTCGCAAACTCCTCGACGACAAATCGATCCATGCCGTCAGCATCGCAACTCCCAACCACTGGCATTCCTTGGGAGCCATCTGGGCCGTCCAAGCTGGCAAGGATGTCTACGTTGAGAAACCGGTATCCCACAACGTCCTCGAAGGACGCCGACTCGTTCAAGCCGCCCGCAAGCATAATCGTATCGTACAAACCGGCACCCAAAGCCGTTCCAACCCGGGAATGCGCGAAGCGATGGAGTTCATTCACGGTGGTGGAATCGGTGATGTCAACGTCGCACGAGGGTTTTGCTACAAGCGCCGCAACTCGATCGGACCACGGGGTGAGTACAGCGTCCCCCAAGGAGTCGATTACGACCTCTGGTCGGGACCAGCGCGATTGCTACCGGTAACGCGACCGAAGTTCCATTACGACTGGCACTGGCAGTGGGAGTACGGAAACGGTGACCTGGGGAATCAAGGGATCCATCAAATGGATCTTTGCCGATGGGCTCTCCAAGTCGATCAGCTTTGCGACCGAACCTTCTCGCTAGGAGGCCGATACGGCTACGAAGATGCTGGTGAAACCGCGAACACCCAATTGGTGCTTCACGACTACGGTAGCAAGCAGTTGATCTTCGAAGTCCGAGGTCTGCCGACCGATAAGTATAAGGGAGTCGATGTCGGGATCGTTGTCGAAGGAAGCAAGGGGTATCTCGTCATGACCTCTTACTATTCGGGGACCGCATTCGATCTTGAAGGAAAAACGATCAAGACCTTCAGCGGTCGCGATGAATCGCTCCATTTTAAGAACTTCGAAGATGCCGTTCGCGCACGGGATTACAAACTGTTGACAGCAGATGTCGAAGAGGGGCACCTCTCCAGTGCTTTGTGCCACCTCGGCAATATCTCCTTGCAACTGGGAGAGTCGGTCGATAGTGCAGAGGTTGCTGCCAAGGTAGAAAGTGTGGGTGGTCCTTCGAATCCGAGCGAAACCTGGACGAGAACCTTAGAGCATCTGAAGAAAAACGAGGTTACTTCCTTCAAAGCCCAAGTCGGTCCCCATCTGAAGTTCGATCCCATTTCGGAAACCTTCCCAGGGAACTCCGAAGCCAACGCAAAACTTTCTCGAGAGTATCGCAAAGGCTACGAGTTGCCGACGGAAGCGGCTGTATGAGAATCCGTTTCCAAAAGAGCGCCCCCAGTGGCACGATCATCTTAGACAACTCGTCGACCCGCAATGCGCTTTCACGCGAGACCATTGCGGATTTGATCGAAGCCTTTGGTGATTTCCATCGGGAGAAATCGATCCGCGCGGTGATTCTCACCGGCTCGGGGGGGACATTTTGTTCCGGAGTCGATCTCAAACAATGGAACGAAGTGAAGGATGAGCAAGATCCGCTCGCCGTTTGGCAAGAGATCTCGACCGAGTTGCAAGAGTTGATGGAAACGATGCTTCGATTTCCTAAGCCGATCATCGCTGCAGTCGACGGAGTCGTCTTGGGAGCGGGGCTCGGGTTAGTTCTCGCCTCCGACCTCGTGGTCACCTCTCCGAAATCCACCTTTGCGTCGAATGCCGCCAAGGTGGGTTTGGTGTCCGGGCTCGTCGCCCCATTGGCTCAGTTTCGACTCGGAGCATCTTTCGCCTCCCGATTGCTTTTGCACCACGCGCCGATCTCTGCGGAATCGGCGCACGATTGGGGACTGGCCCAATACCTGGTCAATTCAGAACACGTCTGGGCAAAGAGTCATGAGATTACCAAAGATATCTCCGAATCCTCTCTCGAAGCGATCCAGATGACCAAACGGTTGCTCAACGAAATGGTGGGAGAGGCAACTTGGTCCCACCTCGTCAGTGGTGCGGCGGTGATGGCAACCGTTTGCAGTACCGAATCGGCCAGCGAAGGTCTAAAGGCGTTCACCGAAAAACGCCCCGCGAAGTTTCCCTAAGTCTCAAGTCTCACTCCTCACTCCATGAGTCAACCTAGCAATGAAATCAAATACCTTGTCTTCGATGTCGAAAGCGTCGCGGATGGTGAGTTAGTTTCTTCGTCCCGCTACCCTGGAGAAGGCCTCTCCCCGGAAGAATCGCTACGTCGGTTTCGATTTGAATTGCTAGCCGAGACCGGACGCGATTTCATACCCTACACCTATCACGTTCCGGTGACTGTTGTCATTGCGAAGGTGCGCGCGGACTACAGTCTCGTCGAGATCGTTTCTCTGGATGAACCCCAGTACCGTCCGCAGGTGATCACGAAGCATTTTTGGGTAGGTTGGGAACGATACGCGCGACCGACATTCGTCACCTTCAACGGGCGTTCGTTCGATATTCCGCTCATGGAACTCGCTGCGTTCCGATACGGAATCAGCATACCGAGCTGGTTCAACATCTACGCGAAGGCCTACGAGCAGTATCGGAACCGGTACAACGTCGACTCCCATCTAGACCTCCATGAGACCCTCACGAATTTCGGAAGTACCTGGTTTCGAGGAGGGCTCAATCTCGCGGCTCAGTTGGCGAAGAAACCTGGCAAGATCGACGTCCAAGGAAACATGGTTCAAGAACTCTACGATGCAGGAAAGCTCTCCGAGATCAGCGAGTACTGTCGCTGCGATGTCTTAGATACCTACTTCGTCTTCCTGCGGTCGATGCTCGTCATGGGAAAGATCACTCCAGAACAGGAAAGCCTCCACGCCGAAAGCGTACGAGAAATGCTCCGCAATCAAATAGAGCAACATCCTTCGTATCAGCTGTATCTAGAGGAATGGGAAAAGCGGGAAGCAAGGCTTGAGGGGTGAGGCCGAGACTTGAGGAAGTGTGCGTAGGGGTGGCACGCTCAGGGCGAAGCGATGGGCGTGGAGAACTGTTAGCAGTGCCGAGGCGCAGGCCTGGGGTGGGCTGGCGCACGAAGTTGTAAATTGGCAATTTAGGTAAGTAATGTACGATCCGATTTGTCTTCCATGAGAGGTATCCGTCTTGGTTCCAATTGCCATTGTCTAGTTGTTTCCACGGCTATGTGCTGCCATCGCTACGCGATTCAAAACCAAGATCATCGCTTTGCGATTCAACAACCTGAACCTTCCCTTAACAGCCCAACGCGAGCCTCAAAACATCACGCCCTTCGTGCCTCAAGGACGTGCCACCTGTCACCTGAGATATTCCCGGCAAGGGCTACGTGCACTCGCGACGCTGTCCCTCGCTTACGCCACGGGTTGTGATGGGAGGAACGCTTCGCGTCCACCCCTTTTGCCTCCGATGCCTCAGTCCAGGCCTGGGCTGAGTGGGTACTCCACCACCGTGAGGGGTTTTCTACGTTCGGTTCGGATCTCCCATAAGCGACGATAGCCCGAGGTTACGAGTTCCGTTCGCGAGGTGACGAAGGTTGGGTCGAGATGCGCTTTACCAAACAAAGGGTCCAGGCAATCTACCGAGGGAAACCGCGCATCGTCGATAAACTGCGAAAACGTCGGGACGCAATGAAGATGATTGTCGGGCTCAAGATGGAGCAGCTCTGGATCGACTTCGCCGATCACGTATCGCAGGTAAAGCTGACTGTCGGTGATATGCTCAACCTCTTCCCCACAAATGTGACAGAGGTACCCTTGATCGCATCGCATGATCGGCTTCCTTAAAGACCGAGAACGTCGAACATGTTGTAGAGACCGTTTGGTTTGCCAACGAGCCACTTCGCTGCGGCGATTGCTCCAGAAGCATAAGGATCACGATTGGAAGCGGCGACCCGAAGCTCGATGGTCTCCCCCATCATCCCGAAAACGATCGTGTGTTGACCGGCGTCATCTCCCACACGTACCGCGTGATACCCAATTTCGTCGTGAGGCCGTTTTCCGCATATCCCTTCCCGACCATGAACCGACTCGGTGATCCCCATCGCATTGCCGACGATCTGACCGAACTTCAAAGCAGTACCACTCGGGCTATCTTCTTTGAATCGATGGTGGCGTTCGATGATCTCGACATCCGCTCCGCCCGGTACATCCCGGAGCGCCTTCGCTGCGTACTCGACTAGTTTCATGGTCAAGTTGACCGCCACACTCATGTTCGGCGCGTAGCAAATGGGAATCGACTCCGAAGCGGCTCGGATTCTTTCGATCTGCAACTCGGTAAGCCCCGTGGAAGCGATGACCAGCGGTATTTTCTTTCGAACACATACTTCGACCGCCTGCATGCAACCTTCCGGGGAGGAGAAGTCGATCGCGGCTTGGGCATTTTCGGGCCATTGATCCGTCAGCATCAAGCCGATCGGCTGCACTCCGGCATGGGTTCCCGCGTCGACATTCAGGTAGGGAGAGGTGGAGCGAACGATTGCGCCGACCAAGCAAACGTCGCTGTCCGCATCCCCGAGGGCGATAAGCCGTTTCCCGTTCCGCCCCGAAGCCCCGTGAATGACCAGATTGATTGGAGTTGCCATGAAATTGTTGATGGAGGAGAGTGAGTTCGGATTGTGGGCTGGTTTCGGGATTGAACGCTGACTGGTAACGCATCGTGTTTTTGTTACCTGCTCCCTTCGCCCCCTTTGGGGGAGAAGGGCTGGGGATGAGGGGGTAGCGA
>CAYMXM010000434.1:0-4885 GCA_964394065.1 uncultured Pirellula sp.
CCTTACTTCCATAACTAGAAGATCCTATCTGTGATTGCTTTGCTGACCAACGACTTGATGTTCCAATCGCGCGTAAGTGGGGCTGCGAAGAATGCCGCAAAGACTTTGATCGTCGATCGATCTGTCGAAGGGCTCGCGGGCCGATGCGTGGATAAAAATTCAGTTCAAGTCACGTTGATCGATCTCAGTTTTGCTGGCGTCGATCTTCAGGATGCCATCCCCGCGTTGAAGAAAGAGTTCCCCAACACGAAGGTCATTGCGTTCGGTCCCCACGTCGATATCGATCGGCTTGAACAAGCCGAGCTCGCAGGGGCCGACAAGGTGATGACGCGCGGGCAATTCGACCGAGATTTGCAGTCCATCATCGGTTAGAGGAATCAGCATATGGCTTGTGCATCTGGGATTGCATCCAGCAATTCGATTCTTGTTTCGATTCGAACCGCTTTTGAACGGGCAACCGCTTCGTTTTCTGCCCCGATCGATTTCGCCTTTTTGTTTGTCAGTGGAGAAGGAGTTGGGGAAAAGGGGGACGAGATCCTCGAGTTCTGGAACGATCTCGCACCGTCGGTTCCTATATTCGGTGGATCCTCCGAAGGTGTGATCGGTACGCGGATCGAGTTGGAGGGGCAGTGTGCTGCGAGTGTTCTCCTGGTTTCTGGATTTACAGAACGACCCGAGATCTGTGAGCTTGAGTGTATCAAAACTCCCGATGGCCCCTCCGTGATGGGGGTGTCCGACGCGTTGCTCGAGTCGAGCAAGAACGGGGTCCTTCTCTTCGCATGCCCGGTCTCTTTTTCCATGGAACTGTTGGCCAGCGTTTTGGGCTACGAGAGAGTTCAAGATGGCGACCCGATTATTCCTATCCTTGGGGGATACTGCAGCAGTCAGGATTGGCATCGCCCCAATCTCCTCTTCTGCGGAGATCGCGCGTTGGTTCGAGGTGGTGTTGCGATGACTCTTCCCAAGGGATGGCGGTGGCGATTGCAATCCAGTCAAGGTTGTCGCCCCGTGGGGAAGCCTTATGTGATCACGGCGATGGAGGGGCAAACGATCTTGGAGTTGGGGGGGAAACCTGCAACGAAGCAGCTCCAGTCGATGTACAACTCTCTCCCGGTCCGAGAGCAACAGATGGTCTCGAACACCTTGATCTTGGGAAGAGCGGTCAGCAAGTTGGACAGAACTTTCTCGCATGGCAATTTCTTGGTTCGAGCGGTTCAAGGAATCGATTCAAGCAATCAAGGGCTCGTCGTCACCGATCGATTCGAAGTAGGGCAGACCATTCGTTTTCACATTCAGGACCCCGAGGCCGCTACCGCCGATCTCCGATCGGTCCTCGCAAGACCTAGCAATCGCAAGTTCCAACCGGAAGCGGCCATCATGGTCTCTTGCAACGGTCGAGGGAGTCGTATGTTTTCCACAATGAACCACGACGCCTCCGTCTTGGATGAGTACTTTCCTTCCTTGCCTACAGCAGGAATCTTTGCCGCAGGAGAGTTCAGTCCCTTACTCAACGACAATCAAGTCCACGGTTTCTCGGCGGTCGTGAATTTCCTAGGGCAGGACGGTGAGTTGGTAGTGTAAGCCACCTATCCCTCCGGGGTGGCCTGGCGCATCGGTGTTAAGGGGGGGGACGCGAAGCGTCCCCCCATCACAACCCGACGCGTTAGCGAGGGATAGCGTCGCGAGTGAACGCGGCCCTTCGCCAGGAATGTTTCCCGCGTCGGATAGCACACCCCTGAAGCACAAAGGGCGTGCTGTGAGACCTGGGGTGGATGCTTGGTTGCCAGCTCTGTCCCTCGCTTACGCCACGGGTTGGGATGGTGGGGACGCTTCGCGTCCCCACCCCTTAACACCGATCTCTCGATCCCACTCCATTTTTCTTCTTTTCTTCCTTAAGCCTTAAGCCTTATCCCTTAAGCCTCTTCTTCCGTGTATTCTGTGTATTCCATGGTTCCCTCCCCATCCTCTCCTCAAAAGGCACTTCTATGACGCACCGCATCAGCCCTTGGTTGCTTGGAACCTATTTCTTCTTCACTCTCTCCACCACGCACACAAAAGGGGAGGAAGGAGACACCTTTCCAAAAATCTACAATAGCGAACGAGACACGAACGCGCAGCCGATGAATGCAGAGGAAGCGGTCGCCACGATGATCCTTCCACCAGGGTTCCGAGCTTCCGTCTTTGCCACCGAACCAGATGTTCAGAATCCGATCGGAATGGCTTGGGACCGAAAAGGAAGGCTTTGGATCGCCGAGAACTATACCTACGCGGAGCGATCACAAAGATTTGACCTCACCCTTCGAGACCGCGTTTTAATGCTGGAGGATCTAGACGGCGACGGACGCATGGACAAGCGGACCGTCTTCAACGATCAAGTACAAATCCTCACGAGCGTTGAAGTCGGGAAAGGTGGCGTTTGGCTTATGTGCCCACCGAGAGTCCTCTTTATTCCCGATGCGGACGAGGATGGCATCGCCGATGGAAATCCCCAAGTCGTCTTGGATGGGTTCAAGGTGGGTGAAGATAACCATCACAATTTTGCGAACGGCTTGAAGTTTGGCCCCGACGGCTGGCTCTACGGTCGATGTGGCCATTCCTCCCCAGGTCTCATCGGAGTCCCTGGTACTCCCGACGAAGACCGACTCCCCCTCGAGGGAGGAGTCTGGAGATACTCTCCCGAAACGCGCGTCGTCGAAGTCCTTTGCCACGGAACGACCAATCCTTGGGGGCACGATTGGGATGCCAACGGGGAGCTCTTCTTCACCAATACCGTGATAGGCCACCTTTGGCATGTCATGCCCGGTTCCCATTTCAAAGAGCCGTTCGGGGAAAGCATGAACCCACATGTCTATGAACGTTTAGACATGATCGCCGATCACTACCATTTCGATACCACGGGGACTTGGCAGGAAAGCCGGGACGGGAAAGCGAACTCCCTAGGGGGTGGTCACGCGCACGTCGGTGCAACAATTTGTTTAGACCCAAGATGGCCCGAAAACTATATCGGTCGCCTGTTCACGATCAACATGCACGGGATGCGAGCGAACGTCGAAAAACTGGAACGGCTAGGGGCTGGTTATGTCGGCTTGCACGAACCAGACTTCTTTATCTCCTCCGATCCTTTTTTCCGAGCGATCGAATTGAGTTTTGGACCCGACGGTGCCATGTATGTTTTCGACTGGAGCGATTCTGGTGAGTGCCATGAAGCGACAGGGGTCCATCGAACAAGCGGCCGGATCTATCGGATCGAACCGACGGAGCCTCGCGCAATCTCGGCGATCACCGATGGTGATTTTCCGAAGCCTGCTTGCATGGCGGGGAGCGGTCGATTGCCAGAGCTTTGGCGTCGCTATCAAGCTGGAACGCTTGGACGAGACGAAATGGTTCAGCTCCTGCAAGATCCAGATGAACATCTTCGGGTTTGGGGAATTCGCTTCCTCACCGATCGTTGGCCACTCGATTCGATCATGGGTCCTTCTCCAAAGGCTGTTTACCCCGAGGAAGTAGCGACCATTTTCCCCTTGTTCGTCCAGCTCGCCGAACATGAAACGTCGGGGCTCGTGATCTCTACACTTGCGTCGACCCTTCAGCGACTACCCGTCGCCAATCGGGTCGAGTTGGCGACGCCATTGTTGAAAAAGGCTGAGTTCGCGAACGATCGCCATCTTCCTTTGTTGACTTGGTACGGACTAGTCCCAGTCCTTTCCACCTCCCCCGACTCTCTTTCTCCTCTTTTCCCACAGACGCGGTGGAGTTCTTTGCAACGCTCTCTCACGCGAGGGATCGCGGAGAAGATCGACCAAGCCCCCGGTGCATTGGATCGTTTATTGAAGGAGACTGCCAACCTGTCTCTCGAATCGATCGACCTTGTACTGGGCGCTATGTACGATGCGTTCAAGGGGCGACGAGCGTTGAAGAAGCCGACCGAGTGGGAGGCATTTGTCGCGAGGGTACAAAGTGCTGAGCGGGAAGTCAAGCTTCGGGAATTGAGCGGCATCTTTGGGGAGGGGCGACCATCCGCAGAACTACTCGCGATCGTTCGCGACGGAAAGGCTGAGATGAAAGCGCGACAGCAAGCGTTGCTTTCGTTGATCGATGTAGAAGAGAAGGGGCTGCGAAATTTGTGCATCTCCCTTCTCGACACGCGGATACTCAACGTCACTGCCATGACCGGGTTGGCCAAGTTCGATGAGCGAGAGGTCGGTTTGCAAGTTGCCCGTCGCTATCGCAGGTTTCTACCCGAAGATCGGGGGAAGGTGATCGAGATGTTGGTCTCTCGCAAGAGTTTCGCCAACGCGCTTCTCGATGTATTGGAATCTCCGCAAAGCCCCTTCACACGAGAGGATATTCAGCCCTTCCATGCAAGGCAGGTGATCTCGCTCGACGATCCAGAGTTATCCGAACGTTTTCAACGAATCTGGGGGAATCTGCGAGAAACCCCCGAAGAAAAGCGGGGACGGATCGAATCGATCCGAGAGAAACTCACCGCAGATGAATTGGCAAAGGCGGACCTAAGCAGAGGTCGAGGCTTGTTCGAGAAGAACTGTTCCCAGTGCCACAAAATGTATGGTGCAGGAGCGCAGGTAGGTCCCGATCTAACCGGCTCGCAACGTGGGAACCTCGATTACCTCTTGGAGAACATCATCGACCCGAGCGCGATCGTCGGGAAGGATTATCGAATGAGTCTCATACGAACGGAGGACGATCGAACCCTCAGCGGATTGATCGTCAGTCGAAACGATAGTGTACTCGTACTGCAGACACCAACAGCTCAGGAAACGATCCCGGTGAAAGAGATCGACGAGATCAAAACAACCGCCTTGTCATCGATGCCTGATGGATTGTTGGACAACCTCACCTGGGAACAAACCCGCGACCTTTTGGG
>CAYMXM010000435.1:0-4882 GCA_964394065.1 uncultured Pirellula sp.
TGTCGATGGACGATACGGCTGGGAAGGAGCAGGTTCGGATCAATGCTCAGTACGATATGAACAGCAACGTCAATCACGACCAGACTCTCGATGTTGGGAATAATCAGACCGAGAACGTAGGGGTCGATCGAACTCGAACGGTGGGGAACAATGAAAGTATCACCGTTGGGGTGAATAAGACAGTGAATGTAGGTACCAACCACACTGAAAGCGTAGGAACAAACCAGACGGTAAATGTTGGCGCCAATCAGTCGACCACCGTCGGCACGAACCAATCCAACACCGTTGGAATGATGAAAAACGAGACCGTCGGAATGATGAGCAACGAGATGGTCGGAGTCGCCAAGACAACAAACGTCGGAGCGGCCTACTCGATTATCGCAGGGGCCGTAATGAATACTGCGGTGGGGATGATAAGCGCCGAAGAAGTGGGCATGAAGAAGACTATTATGGTGGGAAATGATCTGAAGATAAGTGCGGGCTCGCTGATCGAGATCAAATGCGGAGCAAGCAAACTAACGCTGGACAAAGGAGGGAAAGTAACGATCACAGGAACTGAGTTTAATTTCAGCGCGAGCGGCCCCGTAAAAATTAACGGCGCGATTATCGACCTGAACTAACTTGAGTATCGAGAACAAAGTGCCCCATGCTATTTAGAAATTACACACCCTTTCCTCCCCTTCAGTTCGAGAGCCGTGACGAGAAACGGAATGATTTCGGCGTCATTGTCCTACGCGGTACATTTACGATAGAGCATGGAAGGCGACTCCGTTTGGTGCAAGAGCAAGAACCGTTAGTCATGGCGGATGATTACTACGGTGAACCGGGGCAGTCAAGCATTCGGTATGAAAGCAGCATTGCGCCATACAAACCGAAAACCGACGTATTGGTAAACGCTACAGCGTACTCTCCGACGAGACAGCCAGAAAAGCAATGGCTCGCAGGAATCCAGTTCGGTAACGTCGTCAAACAAATCCAAGTAACAGGGCCGAGGAAATGGGAGAAAGGGTTCGGTGGTTGGAGATTAACGCCGATCGAGCCAGTGACATCAGTTCCGGTCCTGTACGAATACGCTTACGGTGGTAACTATCGTGAAGGCGACAAGCATGAACTGTGTGACGAGAACTACGTTGGGGTAGGATTTGTCAATCCAAAGGTAACCACGCCCGTTAAGTGTCCTCAGATCTTGCCAGCTGACTACGGCACGCCCGAGTTTGGTACCCCCATCCCAGTCGAAGGGTTGGGGGTTGTTGCCCCCGCATGGCGTCCCAGACGTGACAAGGCTGGAACCTTCAACGTTATCTGGGAGAAGACTCGTTGGCCTGACCTACCAGAAGATTTTTCATTCGAGTTCTACAATACGGCTTCCACAGGTTTGACCCTTCCTGGGTTTGCAAATGGGACCGAAACGGTACATCTAAAAAACCTGACCCCAAACGGTTCGCTATCGTTCCAACTCCCTTGTTTTGAGCTAGCGACGTTGCTGCGATTCGAAGATGGACGAGTCCTACCAGGACCGATAGTTCTCGATACCGTTCATATCGATTTGTCGATTAACCGAGTCTTTCTTACGTGGCGAGGGGTAGTTCCCGTCAATGTTCCCTTGAGAGTCCTCGAAGTTCGCATGAAGGCCCCTGAAGACGTCATTCAGCGTTCCACTGGACACGCAGAGGACAACGCAAGTTTGGGGAGAGTGTAGATGGCAGACAATGAAGGCGCCAGAATGGAGGCGATGTTCATGGTCATCAGCCTTGTCCCTGATGTCTGTAAATCGCCGATCGCTCCGGTTCCGTATCCGATTGTTGGATATCTTGATCAATCTACACTGGTGAGTCCAAACGTACGAACGAACGGCGTCCCGGTATTTCATATGGGGTCACGCGTTGCGACAGTGGTAGGTGACGAAGCAGGCGCAGGCTTAGGGGTGGTCTCGCAAGTTACCAAAGGGATGTGCCGCCCAGTTATTCCCGCGTTGACAGTGCGTGTGAATGGACAATTGCATACTCATCACCAGATGACACTGATGCTTATGAATTGCGCGGGTCCCGAGGGCCCCTGCAATACTCTGGGACACCTCAAATACCTTGGTCCGATGCTCAATGCGGATGTTGGGCCAGGAGGAACAATTCCCGTAGATCCCAATCCACCGATTCGAGCCGAATCGTTTGCCGAGGGTGGGTGTATGCCCAAGCTTGATTCGGTTGGATCCGCTTTAGGAGGTGGAGGATTGGGGGATATCGTTGGATTAGCACAAAAGGCCTACGGATTAGCAACGACCGATTGGAGTAATCCGAGCGCTGCTCTAGGCGCGATTGGAGGTCTTGCGGGGATGGCAGGAATGGGAAATCTGGCTCAGGCAGCAAAATTGGCGTCAGGAGCTGCGGGATTGGCGACTGCCGATTGGTCAAACCCGGGTTCTGCTATAGGAGCAGCAATGGGAGTTGCTGGTCCAATGCTCGGAAGCTTGACGGGAGGTGCATCAACAAGTTCAGATAACGGCATGGGTACAGTTCCCGGAATCGCAGGCTCTATTCCCATTGCGAAAACCTTACCTGGAGCCTCGAGTTCAAGGCTTCCTCCCGGTATCAACCCGTGTTTTTGATCGTATTGCTATGATTTTTCAAATTGATGAACGATTATCAGCGTTCAGCGCCAACTTGTGGAAACCAATGGACTGTAAGTTGGATCCCGAAACGCATGCTCTCCAAAAAACTCTACCGATCGATCGGTTTGGTAGAGTTCAGCTCTCCAATCACCATCGTATACTCCCCGAGACCCCGTTTGAATTGATCTTAACCATGACCTGGGTGATCGGAAGGCAGTGGAAAGGTAAGATTGAAGAAGACAAAACTAAGATTGTCTCAATTACTACGTCGGGGCTGTTGCGAGGGGAGATTGGATTCTTTTTCAGTCCAGAAACTGAATTGGAAGGCTGTCACTTTGCTGGACAAAAAAGGTAGTTCACATGGATCCTAGTGACAAGCCCGTACCAACAGCAACTCCGCAGCCGGTTCTTACTCCAAACCCCTTTCAGTCTCCAGGCCCCTCAAGCCACGAACCCGGTTTTTTTTCCACAACACCACAGCCGGCTCTTACTCCAGTTCCCTTTCAGCCTCCAAGCCCTTCGAGTCACGAACCCGGTTTTCTTGCGGAAACTGTGGATAATATCAAAGCCATTGGTGACAATCCGATTGAGGGTGTGCAAGGCTTTATCCAAGGATCGCTAGGATTACCCTGGGATATTGCAGAGCTAATACTCCCCAGAGACCCCAACAAAGTTTACCCAACGATTTTCGGTGTTGACATCACGAAGAAACCCGAGATTCTGACACCTACCACGCCTGCTCAGAAAGGTGGCGATGCTGTCGGCATGATCGCTGGAGTAGCGGGGCTCGCAAAAGGTTTAGCAAAGGTTGGAATTAAAGTAACTAAACGCCTTACGAAATCGGCTGACGACGTGGCAAAATCAGCCGAGGATGCTGCGAAGGCTGTTAAAGCTGGAGAAGAGGGGGCCAAGGCGGGGAGGCGAGGAAATGCAGCTACTCGCGCGGATATCGACGCGCAACGCGACAGAATTTTAGCAGAAAATCCAGACTGGACACACACGCACGGTGGAACAGACGCTGTTACTGGCGCCCCCAAACCGGAATTATATGTCCCAGGGCGAGAAGGCGGACGAAGTGGCTCGACGTACCCCGATCTTACGTTTCAAAAACCTGATGGGACCTTTCACCACCACAATACTGTCGACACATATGCTGACGGTATAACGCCAACAACTCGCGAGTCGAACAACGCTGCCCGCTTGGGCGACCTTCGACCGGACGATACAATTTCTACATCGCCCAAGCCCAAACCACCACCCAAGCCCAAACCACCCTCGCAGTGACTTTCGCTTTTGGAAGACAAATAATGAATGCATACGTTAAGAAGAATTCCCCAATTTTCCTAAACTCCGAAGATGAGTATCAGTTAGCTGTGGAGATCCGAAAGGGAGTTCCAGACTTAAAATTTGTAGATGGTTCGCTGTGGACTGATTCGATTCCACCGGTAAAGGATTGGGTTTCCGAATGTGAATCGCGCGTGGTGTATTTGTGGTCTCCAATATCGTGTTCAATACTTCCTTCTAGCCGCTTGGAAAGCGGCAAGTATCGGGGACCAACGTCAGGTATAGTTATCCAACTCATGAGGTGCCAACTGCTTGATGGTGTTCTAAAGTCTGGTGATATAGGAATCGGCTTTCTGAAATCGGATACGGGAATCGGTGAATTTGTTAAGATAGTATGGAAGGCGCTGCGCAAGATGAATGCAGCACCATTGAGGAGTGTACACGCGACAACAGGGATAACTATAAAATCGTCAATAGCTGACTACGTGGTTGGTCCTGGAGCTGTGAAATTGTCCAATACAGGAACGCTTTTGAAACACTGTAGTGCGGAAGTGTTCTATAAAACAAATTAGAAAACGGAAAAGGTGTCTGGACTGAATGGCACTGTCGACATTTTGTCGGCGCGCAATTTGGGCTAGGACTGAGACGAAAAATTTTGTATTTTCCGTTCCAGCCAAAGTGATCTTTTCGTGAATAGGCCATCCTTCGTATGAATGGAACTACCTTCCTTGGTTCACTTCCCGGTGAAAATAGCCAAGGAAGGTTCGGCGACAGTTAGATTTCCCTTGAAAAGGGGCACCGCGTTGCTGGCTAGTGCACTGAGTCTGCCATAAGTTCGGTGGGGAGCTTGTGTATAGCAATCCTCTTCTCTCTGCGCCTTCGCGTTTCCTTTCCAACCCGTTACGACCTGCCTTGGGCTGGCCTGACGCATCGGTGTGAAGGGGTAGGACGCGAAGCGTCCTACCATCACAACCCGTGGCGTTAGCGAGGGAT
>CAYMXM010000436.1:0-4881 GCA_964394065.1 uncultured Pirellula sp.
GCGACGCAGTCCCTCGCTAACGCCACGGGTTGTGATGGGGGGACGCTTCGCGTCCTCCCACTTACCACCGGGCGAGACGCCCGGGCCATGTTACCGCAAAGCTGCAGCCCTCCCCCTTTCAAACTTCACCCTTCCCACTTCAAACTTCCTATGTCCTCCCCCGAAAGAATCGCGATTGTCGGCGCTGGCATCAGCGGTCTTACTTGCGCTTGGTACCTGCAGAAGGAATTGCCAAACGCGACTATCGATCTATTCGAGTCCTCCGACTCCGTCGGTGGGGTGATTAAGACCGTTGTCGATTCCCCTTACCTCGTCGAACTGGGGGCAGACAATGTTGCGACGTTCATTCCGGAGGTGGGGAACTTTATTCGAGATTTGGGGATTGAGGAGGAGTTCATCCGACCGAACGGGGAAAATCGGTTCGCACAGGTCGTCCGCCAAGGAAAGTTGGTTCCGATTCCGAACGGCTTTTCCCTCATGCAGCCGACTCAATTGCGAGACCTACTCCTTTCCCCCATTCTTTCCGTCTCGGGGAAGGTTCGTGTTCTCACCGAATACTTCATTCGCGCGAAGCCTACCGATGAGGATGAGAGTGTCGAAGCGTTTGCGGTTCGGCGACTTGGCCGAGAGTGTTTCGATCGACTGGTGGAGCCGATCATCGGAGGGATCTTCACGGCGCGAGCAGAGACGCTCAGTATGAAAGCAACGATGCGCCAGTTTCGGACGATGGAACGAGAGCATGGTGGATTGATTCGTGGAGCTTTGGCCAAGCGCCGAAGCCAAACGGAACTCGATGCATCGGCTCGGAATGCCACCGGTGCCAGATACGACCAGTTCCTCGGTCCGAAGCAGGGGATGGGGTGGTGGATGGAAACGATTCATCGTCAACTTCGTTGCCAAACCCACTTCAACAGTTCAGTTCAAGGAATCGAATCGACATCGACGCAACGTTGGAAGCTGCGAGGAGAAAACCTCGGTGATGCGACCGAATACGATTCGGTCTGTTTGGCAATGCCCGCTTGGAGGTCTGCCGAGATCCTGCAATCGACGGCTCCCTCGGTAGCCCACTATCTTGAACGGATTCCATATGCTTCTTCGGCGATCGCAATCCTTGGGGTTCCGAAGAATGAAATCAAACCGAGTTCTCTTTGCTTCGGTGTGGTGATCCCGAAAACCGAGTCTCGCGATTGCTTGGCGATCAGTTTGACGAGCGAAAAGTATCCTAACCGCTGTCCTAAAGATACGGTGTTGGTTCGTGTCTTCATGGGAGGAATGATCCGCCCTGAGCTCCTCGACTATAGCGACGAGAAGCTGCTTCATATCGCGAAGCAAGAGGTGAGATCTCTCCTCGGCGTCGAGAGCCTTCCCCGGTGGCAGAAGTTGGTCCGGTACGATCAAGCAATGCCGCAGTATCTCATCGGCCACTGCGAGAAGGTGGAAGCGATCGAACGGGAATTGGAAAAGCATCCGGGGTTGTTCTTGACCGGGAACGCATTCGATGGGGTAGGCATTCCGCAATGCATACGGCACGCGAAGAGAACAGCTGAGAAGGTAGCACGGGGGGCTGACGACTCGGCGTTACTCTCAAGAGGATGAAACGCGGGGACGCGGAGGCGCAGGGACGCAGAGAAGAAAATCGTTGCAAATCTGCCTTGATCGCGCAGCGCATTAAGAATCTGCTCCCCTCGCCCCGCTTCGGGGCGAGGGGAGCAGAACTATAAAAGCGCGGTGCGTGCTAGGGCGCCAAAGCGGTGTCCGACGGGGACGAGCCCCAGTCGGACAAGAAGCGAATCAGAGAACAAAACTTGCGCAAAGCCAATCCTCACAACACCAACTTTTTGACTGTCCAGGCCACAAATACGGAGAAAAAAGGAAAGCGGGGGCGCCTTTTCTGGGCGCCTGATTGGCCGTATAGGGAATCTATCCGATCTTTCCCTCCCCCATCTTGGACGCCAACCGATGTCTCCACTCAATGTTACGTTAGTTTTGTGTTACACAATATTACAATTTAGCATTCCAGTTTTTATCCTCCTTGGCGTTGTCCAGGTGGTAGTCGCGTTTGCATTTTCGCATTCCGAAAAGCGAACCAAACGGTTCAAACGAGGTGGTGTTTTTCTCCTGATTGCGGCATTGATGCCCGCGGTTCTCTTCGGGTTCTGGAGAGGGGTGGTACGCCCTTCATTGGGGGCTGAATCAATGGCTCGGTATGAACTTACTCGAGAGAAGGTGATTGCGGAATCATCCTATCTTCGCGCTGGAGATAAAATCGAGGAGATCGACGAATTCCTTGTCGGGGCGGGGATTGCTGAGAAGAGCCCGAAATTAGTTGTGATCAATTTCTTTGCCACATGGTGCGGTCCCTGCCAAGCCGAGATGCCCCATCTTCAAAAAATGGCTGATCAATATGTGGGTAATGAAGACATTCGGTTCGTTGTAGTTGGTCGAGAAGAATCGCAGGAGATCCTCGATGCTTTTGTCGCAAAGAACGGATACCACATTCCCTTTGTCGCAGATCCTGACAGAATGTTGTTCTCCAAGTTTGCAAAGGAACGAATCCCGCGAACGTACTTGATTGATGAACAACGAACGATACGTTTCGAAGTCGTCGGCTTCGAACCCAAGAAGCTGGAGCAGCTGGAGAAGATGCTGGGAGAACTTGCGAAGGAGTAGGAGATTAAGGGAGATGTCTGGGTAAATCCATGCTGTCATGTAACAGGCGTATCACCTCAATGGTTCTTTCGTCTGTTATTCGAAACACAACAAAGTGACGCCCCTTACGTCCCTCCCTAGCAACATGTAGTGTGCAGATCCCTTGCCCCAGATCGTCACGTTTTTCGACACCGAGGATGTCGGGACCAGCATTTAGACTGTCCAGAGCTTTGTCCAAGGTAAACGTATAGATCTCTGCTTGGTGTGCTCCAAACGTTTGAATCGTCCATTTAACAATGCCGACATAGTCCTGCGAGGCGAGATGCCCAAACAAGACCTTCCACGGTTTTGTTCCCGGAGGCTCACTCATGTTGGACGTTTGTATCCGCACCTACTTCAGCTTTAGCCTGAGCGGCGAGAGTTTGGAGGTGTAAAGCTAGAGATTCGGCCGTTTCAAATGTGTCGTACTCTCCTCGCTCAAAGGAATCTAGACCTAACTGAATGGCCTCACGTAACTCGTTGAGCTTAACAGCGTTGTCGGTTTCACGTTGTTCAATCAGGCGTAGGCCCTCTCGCACCACTTCACTAGCATTCTGGTATTTTCCAGCAGCAACCATGGTTTCGATAAATGCGGCCTGCTGGTCGGTCAAAACAACATTCTGAGTTGGCACGACAAAATTCCCCCTAAAAGTCTTTACACAACAGTATTCAAGTGTAGAGGCATGATTCGGAGGGGTCAAACTAAACCTCAATGGAATGGTGAATGTCTCTAGGATCTTCCCACTGCGTTTCTCTGCGCCCTCGGCGGTCCCCTCCCCCTCTTCCTCAAGTCTCAAGCCTCACCCCTCAAGCCTGCGCCGCCATTGGATTCTTGATTTCGAGGAATGGGGTGGTGTGGAGATCGGTAGGTAGACTTCGACGGTGACGCCGATCCCGATTCCACCTTCCGCACCGGCTCCGGAGTGAGACCGCATCGCGATCTCTCCTCCGAGCGTTTGGATGACTCGCTTGGCATTGGCAAGGCTGATTCCCAGCCCTCTCCCATGTTCACGGCCACTGAAGTAGAGATTGAATGCTCGATCGATCAACTCGGGAGGGATTCCTCGCCCGGTGTCGGAGACGACGATTTTGGCTTGATCGTTCGGTTCTAGCGAAACCAATACACTTATCTCTCCCCCAGGTGTGCAGGCTTCCAAACTGTTTCCTAGGAGGGACGCGAACGCTTCGGTCAGGGCGTGATGATTGCCGAGTACGTAGATATCCTTCCCCGGGAAGGATGCGTTCAATTCAACGCGGGCATCTCGGCATTTCGGCTGGATGACGTTCAAGCCATTTTGGAGGCAATCGTTGAGAGAGATCTTCTCCAAGTCCAGTTTCGGTGGCTTCACGACGCGCATCATCTCCGCCAGCATTTCGTGCGCTCGCATCGCTTGATCGACGATGGTCGCGAGAGATTTCGCTTCTCGTGAGTCGGACGCATTCGTGAGCAACTGCTGAGCCCGAGCCGCGATGTTGGCTAGCGGGTTGTTGATCTCGTGGGTCAGCCCGTATGCGAAATCGTAGATCGCTCGATCGACGCGCGATTGAATGGCCTTCTCAACGGTTGTTCTCTCTGCGATGGCTCGAATCGCGAGATGCACCCCTGCGAGCAACTGTCGATCCCCGGTCGAGCTACTTTTCGGAGAGGTAGAAAGATCGTCTAAAAGGTGTTGAAGACGAACTAAGGGGAGGGCATCGGCAGGAGAGAAAAAGTGGTCGAGCCACTTCGTGAGATCTTCGTAGGGGGCACCCTCTTCTACTCCTAGATCTCGAATCCGATGAGCGATCAAAAGGAGTTGGAATGCGGCTTCGGAGCGTCCGGCATCCGACAATGGAACTGACATGGGGAAAAGGTCGAGCTGCGCGTCATGTGATTCAATACGTGGTTAGAGATTTAGTATAACCGTTTCGACGTTCGGGGAACGAACATTTGCGGAATCGGTTTTTAACCACGGCTGACACAGATCGCACGGATGACAGGAGAGGCAGAGGTATTGGCCAATGCATCTGGCACTTCAACCCCTCACCCCCAGCCCCTCTCCCCGAAGCGGGGCGAGGGGAGCGGAAACCCAAGAGGCGAAGCCTCTCTTCTTCCTCAAGTCTCAAGCCTCACCCCTCAAGCCTGCTACTACCAAGGTCCGCGGACGGGGTAGACGCCGAATTGGTTTGTGTGCGTTGGCCATACGGGGGTCG
>CAYMXM010000437.1:0-4873 GCA_964394065.1 uncultured Pirellula sp.
TCACACCTCAAGCCTCAAGCCTGAAAATAATTCAACCTTTGCAATTTTGTGGAACTCTGGAGCGGAAACCGTTACCCTAAAGGTTCACGCGGAGCGAGCGTGACTATCTTCCTAGTCGGAAAAGGGGAGCGGGGTTTGCATGCGGAACTGGATTGCGGGCGCTATCGCGCTGATTTGGATTTGCTCCCTGGGCTTTCGTACGTCATTCGCGCAAGAAGAAGGAACCGAAGCTCGTTCCCCGATCGAGCAAGCTCGATTGGCGATGCGAACTGGAGACTACCTAAAATGCATCGAGATCGCGGAGGCGAATTCCGTCCGCCAGGTATGGAATGAGAATTGGCCTCTCCTGTTGATCGAAGTTTACTTGACGACGGGACGCTACGAAGACGCTCTCTATACCTTGGAGCACTCGTTCGATCGCTTCGGGGATAACATCCGTATCCGATTGCTCGGCCTTCAGGTCTATCGGATGAACGATCAGCCTGCGAAGGGGCTGGAGCAACTCGATATCATCGACCGATTGATCCAGAGGACACCTTGGCGATATACCACCCCCGCCGAACTGATCCCGCTCGGGGAGTACTTCCTCCTGCGGGGTGAAGACCCCAAACAGGTTCTGAAGGCCTGCTTCGATCAATCGATCAAGATCTCTCCCAAACAGCCCGAGGCCCATGTGGCAACGGCTCGGATGGCTCTCGATAAGAACGATGCCAAGGTAGCGTCGCAGTCGTTGGCTAAGGCGCTCGCACTCGACGAGGAGTCTCCCGAGATCCATTTCTTGCTCGCGAAAGCTTGGGCCTCGACCGACGCGGAGCGCGCGACGGCACATCTCAAAAGAACGCTTGAGATCAATCCGCGATACATCCCTGCGATGATCAAGGTCGCCGAAGAGAAGATGAATGAAGAGTCCTACGATCAAGCGATCGAGGTTCTCTCCGAAGTGGAAAAGGTCAACCCAAAGCTCCCTCTCCTCTGGGCCCTCCGCGCAGCGATCGCACACTTGCAAGGACGCTACGAGGAAGAAGGAAAATTCCGGACCGAGGGGATGGAGCCTTGGAAGCTGAATCCCGAGGTGGACTACACCATCGGCAAGCATCTGGGAATGCACTACCGATTCCAAGAGTCGGTCACCTATCAACGTCGAGCGTTGGCGATGGATGAAGCGTATCTTCCTGCGAAGACTCAGTTGGCTCAAGACTTGCTTCGCTTGGGAAACGACAGCGACGGTTGGAAGATGGTCGAGGAGGTTCGAGGAGCGGACCCTTACGATGTCACAATCTTCAACTTGAAGCAGCTACAACGGGAACTCGATAAGTTTTCTACTTTGGAGGCCCCTGGGTTCGTCGTGCGAATGGAAGCCAAGGAATCAAGAATCTACGGCGCGGAAGTCTTAGCCCTCCTGACCGACGCGCGCGACACCCTTACGAAGAAGTACGACGTCAAATTGGAGGAACCGATCTTCGTGGAGATCTTTCCACGTCAGCGAGATTTTGCGATTCGAACCTTCGGGTTGCCGGGTGGCCAAGGTTTCCTAGGAGTTTGTTTCGGCCGATTGATCACGGCCAATTCGCCGGCGGCACTGAGTGTGAACTCGAATTGGAAGTCGGTTCTTTGGCACGAGTACTGCCACGTCGTTACGTTGCAAAAAACGAAGAACAAGATGCCCCGTTGGCTTTCGGAGGGCATCTCGGTCTACGAAGAAAGACTCCAAGAGGCAACCTGGGGGCAAAGCATGGACCCCACCTATCGTCGGATGATACTCGGGGAGGACTTCTTTCCCATCAGCAATCTGAGCAGCGCGTTTCTCAAAGCGAAGTCGCCGATGCACCTGCAGTTCGCTTACTACGAATCGTCGCTGGCTGTCGAGTTCTTCATCGAGCACTACGGAATGCCTGCGATGTTGAAGTTGCTGGATGACCTCGCGTTGGGGATGCCGATGAACGATGCCCTTCGTCGCGCTCCGGGAACTCTCGAAGCGCTCGATCAAGAGTTCGAAGCGTTCGCGAAAAAGCGAGCCAATGCCATGGGAGAATCCACCGACTGGAGCATTCCTTCGGTAGATCCGCGCGCTGGCCTCGATCGCGCCGCGCTGGAGGAATGGTATGAGTCCCATCCCGACGCCTATGTTTCCGTCGAGCGAGGGGTGAAGTCAGCGATCGAAAAGAAGGATTGGGAGGCCGCTCTCGAAAGAGCGGAGAAGCTTAAGGGGCTATGGCCCGAGGATCATCGCGAGTCGGGAGTCTATGGATTGTTGAGCCTGATCTATCGTGGGAAAGAAGATCGAGCCGGAGAGCGGGAGAACCTTGTCGAGGTGGTGACCAGGAGTTCCGATGCACTCGAGTCCCTTCTCCGTTTATCGGAGCTCGATCGGGAGGAGAACAAATGGGAGGATGTCGTGCGATGGCATCAAGGGATTGTAGCGATTCAACCTCTCCGATACGACGTTCAGGAGACCCTTGCGAAAGGGGCGGAGCAACTAGAGCAATGGCCTGTTGCCGAAGCCGCGTGGAAGGCTTGTTTAGAACTCGATCCTCTCGATATCGCTTGGGTTCATTATCGAATTGCCGAGTCGTTGGATCGGCAAGGAAAAAGTGAGGAATCGAAAGAGCATTTGCTATTCGCGCTAGAAGAGTCCCCTCGGTTTAAGGATGCGCTCCGGATGTTGGTGAGGATAAACGAGGAGGGAGAAAAGAAGGAGGAAAAGGGTGATAAGGAAGGGGAGAATAAGGCAGAGGGAGGAGATAGGGATAAGGATGAGGAAGGAGAAGAGAGTAAAGATGAGTGAGTGTTTGGACTTTAGGAAGAGCTTAGCCCATGAGACATCCGCTCCCCTCGCCCCTCTTAGGGGAGAGGGGCTGGGGGTGAGGGGTAGCAGTGCCAGCTACGAAAACCTCGTTGGAAACCTTGTACTTCATGCTCCCCTCCCCGGAAGGGAGAAGTGCCATGCGTAAGCGTTGGGGAATCGGACTCTTGTTCGTCGTGCTCGCGACCGGTCTGCTGGTTGCACAGCCACCTTGGGGCGGAGGAGGAAGGCGTCGGGATCTCGACTATCGGAACGCTGGGCGCTATGGCGTGGAAGCTTGGGAGGTCGAGAGCAAATTTGCGAAGGACACCTTCACGTTCGTTCGGATCAAATACGATTCGATGGGGTATCGCAGGCGGGGGGGCGGAGGTGGCGGAGGATGGGCCGTCGATTTCCGGGACAGCGAATTGAACTTCTCCCTCCGGTTACAGCAGGTGACGACGATCAAAGTGAATCCGGAACCGATCGTTCTGGAGTTGACCGACCCAACGTTGTTTGACTACCCGTTCATCTATATCATCGAACCCGGTTCTCTCTACTTTCACGCCGAGGAGGTCACCGCGCTTCGCAGGTATCTTCTCAACGGTGGATTCTTGATGGTGGATGATTTCTGGGGGGATGATGAGTACGAAAACTTCTATCAGGAGATCAAGCGTGTCTTTCCGGATCGAGAGCCTTTTGAAGTTCCGTTAGAACACGAGATCTTCCATTGCGTTTATGATCTCAATGAGAAACCTCAAATCCCTGCGGTGGGTGCCGCCCGGGAGAACATCACATGGGAATATCGACCAGGCTCGGATACGAGCAAGGCGAACTATCGGGCGATCACCGACGACGCAGGACGGATCATGGTCTTCATTTGCCACAACACCGATCTCGGGGACGGCTGGGAAGAAGAGGCACGCGATCGATGGTACTTTGAAGAATTCTCCGTCAAGAAAGCGTATCCCCTCGGGATCAATATTGTTACCTACGCGATGACCCATTAAGGAACTAAGCTTTGCACAACATCATCATTGAACCGGATGAAGAAGAAGGACTCGTTGCTCGCATTCGGGAGGGACGCGATCATATCTATCGAGAGCTCTCCAAGACGATCGTTGGGCAGAAGGATGTTATCGAGCAATTGCTCATTTGTCTTTTTTCTGGTTCCCATTGCTTGATCACCGGTGCGCCGGGATTGGCGAAGACTTTGTTGGTTCGTAGCGTTGCCCAAGTCTTCCACTTGGACTTTCGACGCATCCAGTTCACACCGGATCTGATGCCAGCCGATATCACCGGGACGGAAATTTTAGAGGAGGTCGATGGGCGTCGTTCGTTGCAGTTCGTGCCGGGTCCCGTCTTTGCCAACGTTGTCCTCGCCGACGAGATCAACCGGACACCGCCGAAGACACAAGCCGCGTTGCTCGAAGCGATGCAAGAACATCAGGTGACCGCAGCGGGGAAACGGTACGGGCTCCCCGAGCCCTTCTTTGTGTTAGCGACGCAGAACCCGATCGAGATGGAGGGGACCTATCCTCTTCCGGAGGCCCAATTGGATCGGTTCATGTTCAACGTGTTGATCGACTATTTGCCGTTCGAGGACGAGCTGCAAGTGGTGCTCGATACGACGAGCCGTCGTCCGGAGCCTATTGAGCCGTTGTTCACCGGAGAGGATGTCCTTAAGTTCCACGAGATGGTACGTCGTATGCCTATCGGTAAAGATGTCGCGGGTTACGCGGTGAGGCTAGTGGATGCGACCCGTCCGAATCGGGGAAACTCGCCGGCGTTTATCAATCAATGGCTCAGTTGGGGAGCGGGATTGCGCGCGGCGCAGATGCTGGTTCTCGGGGCGAAAGCCCGGGCGCTGATTTCCGGGAGAGCTTGCGTCTCGAACGACGATATCCGGGCTTTGATCCACCCCGTTTTGCGCCATCGAATTTTGCTTAGTTATAAAGCCGAAGCAGAAGGGGTGACGGTGGAGAGCTGTATCGATCGGTTGGTGAAAGAAATTTGAAGTGACGGTGTAAGGAGATGGACGCGAAGCGTCCCCCATCACAACCCGTGGCGTAAGCGAGGGACAGCGCTGGC
>CAYMXM010000438.1:0-4872 GCA_964394065.1 uncultured Pirellula sp.
ACGGCGGCGTTGAATGGAAGCGTTGTTTAACGGAATGAATTCCGTTCTACATGGGAGGGGCCTTCTGGCTACAATGCCTCTCTTGATTGTTGTCTTCGTTTCCTTTTCCAGAGTTTCATACCATGGCCAAGAATCATCGTTTCAACTTGAAGAACTTTCGTGTGAAAGAGGGGGATGCGGTCGATCTTGAGAAATGGAGCACGAAGGCGGGGCCTGAGTTAGATAATCGAGAGATGGGATCTGAAACGCTGGCGGCGGATAACGCGGAGTTGCTGGCAGCGCAGCTGCGCCTTTATGCGTCGGGGAATCGCTCCCTGTTGATCATTTTGCAGGGAATGGATGCTGCCGGCAAAGATGGAGTCATCCGCCACGTGATGCACGGGGTCAATCCCCAAGGCTGTCGGGTTTACAGCTTCAAAGCTCCCAATGAAGAGGAGCGACGCCATCACTTTTTGTGGCGGCCTATGCGATTCTTACCTGAGAAGGGGATGATCTCCCTTTTCAATCGATCCTACTACGAAGAAGTCATGGTTGTCCGAGTCCACCCAGAGTTCTTAGAGTCGCAGCGTCTGCCACCGGTGAAGAAGCTGAACGACCTTTGGAAACGGCGCTACCAAGAGATTCGCCATATGGAAGAAAGCTTGGTCGCTAACGGAACCTCTGTTTTGAAGTTCTTCCTTCACATCTCTAAGAAAGAACAAAAAAAACGACTTCTAGAACGTTTAGTGGACAAGGAAAAGCGATGGAAGTTCAACGAGAACGATCTCAAGGAACGGGACCTTTGGGGAGAACACCGAAAAGCCTTTGAAGAGGCCATCGCAGCGACCACCAGCAAAGCTGCCCCTTGGTTCGTCATTCCAGCGGACAACAAGTGGTATGCGCGAGCAGCCATCGCAGACATTATCGCAGCCCACTTAGAAGGGATGAATCTGGAATTCCCCCAGATGCCGGAAGAAGAGGAACAGCAGGTTGAGAAGTGGATTGAACAGCTGAAAGGAGATGGGTGAAGATAGCCCCGGCTCCTTGGAACCCTTCTTGCCACGATGGCTTGATGGGGGGTACCATCCAAACTTCGCGGTTTTATTTTCTATTCCCACACTTATCCTGAGATCGGTTCAGAATGTCCTCCACGGAAGAGCTTCTTCAAAAAGCATGGGTGGTCCATCAGCAAGGGAATCCAGCACAGGCTGAGCAAACCTATCGGAGCGTTTTGCAAAAGGAACCCCACAACGCGAATGCATGGTGCTACTGGGGCATCGCTATGCACGATCTGCGCCAGTATGACAAAGCGGTACTGGCTTACGAGAATGCGCTTAAGATTCAGCCGAATTTCGCAATTGCCCAGAACAACATGGGGAATTCCTTGCGTTACCTCGGCCGCGTGGCGGATGCCGACGCCGCGTTTCAAAGAGCGATCGAACTCAACCCGAAGTATTTCAATGCCTATCGGAACCGAGGGACATTGCACGCTTGGACAGGACGAATCGACTTGGCGTTTGATTATTACCATCAAGCGATGCAGCTCAACGAAAAGGATGCAGAGCTTCATCGAAACTTGGGAGTGATCCATCTTCTGCAAGGGAACTTTGAGGAGGGATGGAAAGAGTACCGCGAAAGATGGAATTGCGTCGAAGCGATCAGGACCAACTATCGCCAGCCGAAGTGGTCCGGAGAGCCACTACAAGGAAAAACGATTCTTCTCTACGCAGAGCAAGGACTCGGGGATACGATTCATTTCGTCCGTTTTGCCAACGTGCTGAAACAGCGGGGTGCGAAAACGATCGTTCATACGCAACCTCAGTTGCTGGCATTGCTGCAACATGCCTCGGGAATCGATGCCCTCCTGCCTAACAATCTGCCGGTCGAAATTCCCTTCGACTATCATTGCTCTCTCATCGACGTTGCCGATGTTCTTGGGATCCATGCGACCAACATTCCCAACGAAGTTCCCTATATCCAGATCCCGGAGAACTTGATCGGTTACTGGAAGACCGCACTCGACCGAGCCTTGCCTCAAGGAAAGCTTCGAATCGGAATTAACTGGCAAGGGAATCCAGATCACCAAGCGGATATGTTTCGGTCGTTTCCCCTTGCGGCTATGCGAAGCTTGACCGATGTCGAGAACGGATTGCTTCTCAGTTTGCAGAAGGGGAAAGGGAGCGAGCAGCTTCGGCAATGGAAAGAATCCCAAATCATCTACTGCTTACCCGAAGAGGTGGACACGAGCAGCGGTGCATTCATGGACACCGCAGCGATCCTTCACAATCTCGACTGGGTGGTGACGAGCGATACCTCGGTTGCCCACTTGGCCGGCGCGTTGGGAGTGAAGACCTGTTTGGTATTGGGTTTTACCCCCGACTGGCGATGGCTTCAATATCGTTCCGATTCCCCTTGGTATCCCACGCTCCGACTTTTCCGGCAATCCACGATTGGAGAATGGGATTCCGTTCTGCAAGAGGTTACGCAGTTTTTGCAAGGGGCGTGAGATGGTTCGAGGAACAACCACGAATCTTACGAATCGCACGAATTGAAGCGAATAGCCAAGTTTAAGCTGCCAACTACACTTCCGGTGTGTTCCGTGGCCGCTTTAGGTACGAAAGTGATTGCAATGGAAGCGAGGATTGACTCGCCATTTCGATCTGAACCAGAAGCAGCGGCCACTTCACACACACTACTTACTTCACACACCCTACTTACCCAACTCCTACGGGGCGATCGATTTCTAGCATGTCACAGACATGCTCGATGAGGCGGTCGGTGGTGAAGGGTTTCTGCATGAAGTCATTGGCCCCCGACTCGCGAAGTTCGTTCACACGATCTTCTTCGATCATACCGGAGATGCAGAGGATCTTGACCGAGTCCATCGTTCGATCGCTTCGGACGCGCTGGCAAACTTCCTTGCCGTTGATATCAGGGAGCATCACATCAAGGACCACCATGTCGGGACGGAATTCTTTGACTTGCATTCCCGCGTCGAAGCCATTGTTGGCGGTTCGAATATCGAACCGGCCATCACGTTCAAACGTGTCGAACATCAGATCTACCAGATCTTGATCGTCGTCGACGATAAGAAGCTTCTTCTTACCGCTTTCGAGGGCATCGGTAGGAATGCCGTTGTCTTTCATAAAGACAAATAGCTGGTCGCGAGGGATTCTCCGAAATCGGCTACCAGGAACGCGGAAGCCCTTGAGGGTACCGTTGTCGAAACATCGTATGATCGTTTGTTGGCTGACCTTACAGATCTTGGCCGCCTCGCCGGTTGTGAAAACCGTTTTTGTATTGGACATAGGGGGGATCCATCCTTCCTGAATGTTCGTTGCCACATTGACGACGGGTCGCCAAAACCGACCTGCTCGGTCTATCCTGTGACCCTCTCCCGGTCTTCCGAATTTACCGAACTTACCGTAGTGGGGGGAGAATATCGAAGCTGGGCAAAGGAGGTCAAGACGGATTTCAAAAATGAGCAAGCCTGGTAAAGTTGAAGCTTTGCGGGGGACGGGTTGCCCGTTCGCCGCAAAGCGGCTCGTTATCTTCACCTCAAGTGCCCTTTCGCTAGAATCACGCCTAAAGCGCGTAAGGGCAACGCAGTGAAGCATTTTTCCCTGGGAAATTTGGCGTTTTCTCATCGTGGCCCGGGCGTCTCGCCCGGAGTTGCAAAGGCTCTCCGGGCGAGACGCCCGGGCCACGAACAAAAAATGCTTCACAGCGTTGACGTAAGGGGCTTCGGATGGAAACGTTTTTTAACGGAATGAATTCCGTTCTACCATGACTCAGAAATCAAACATGATGAACACCATTTCATGTCGTTGGGGGATTATGTCAGCGGCTGCCATTGCTAAGAAGAACTGGCGCGCGATCGCTCAAACCAGCGGAAGCTCCGTTGTTGCGGTCGCAAGTCGACGTCCAGATGCCGCCGAACAATTCATCAAGGAATGTTCCGCTCACACCCAACAGCGAACCACGGTTACTCCACTCGGCTCCTACGACGAACTACTCGATCACCCCGAGATCGATGCAGTTTACATTCCTCTCCCAACAGGGCTTCGCAAGGAATGGATCATCAAAGCAGCGAAAAAAGGAAAGCATGTTCTCGCTGAAAAACCTGCGGCCTTGACGACCAAGGATCTCGAAGAAGTTTTGGAGGTCTGTCGTCAAAACCAGGTCCAGTTCATGGATGGGGTTATGTTCATGCACTCCGCTCGCCTCGCTAAACTCCGCGAAGCGCTTTCGAATCCCGAATTGGTCGGCGACATTCGACGCATCGCTTGCCAGTTCTCTTTCAACGGGGGAAACGAATTCGAACGGTCCAACATTCGGACCGATAGCAAGCTGGAACCTTTCGGTTGTCTAGGGGATCTCGGATGGTACTGCATCCGATTCATCCTCTGGGTCAATAAGTACGCGATGCCAACTCGGGTTTCTGGTCGCACTCTTTCCGGTGTCCAAGGGGATGGGAGTCAAGGAATCGTTCCCTCCGAGTTTTCAGCCGAGCTGGAGTTTCCGAATGGAGTTTCGGCGAGTTTCTATTGCTCCTTCATTACCGAGAACCAACAGTGGGCTCATGTGAGTGGGACCAAGGGGTATGTATGGATCGACGACTTCGTCCTTCCCTTCTTCGGTAGCCAAGCCGATTTCGAAGTGAGCCAACCTCGGTTCGATACAGACGCCTGTTCGTTTCATATGAAGCAGCGCACGGAACGCTTCGCCGTCGACGAGTACGATTCTGGATTTGCCCCAGCCCAAGAGATCAAAATGTTCGAGGCTTTTCAACAGATCGTTGCATCGAAAAAGCTAGATCCGGCTTGGGGGGAGATTTCTCTCAAGACTCAGAAGGTGATGGAAGCTTTGATGGAGGATACTCTAGGAAAGCCG
>CAYMXM010000439.1:0-4863 GCA_964394065.1 uncultured Pirellula sp.
ATTGGCAGGTTTTGCTGTAGCTTACGCAGCCCCCCCATTCTCCAAACCTCTCCCTGTCAAAGCAACGCCGAAATCAGTAGATGGGCTTACAAGCAGCCATAATTCTGCGTAATCTGCAGATAAATTCTCTGCTCTGCGGATTCTCGAAGACTATTGAAAGGAAAGTGTTTTGAAGAGTAGCAAGAACCGTTATTGGTTATTGAAGACTGAACCGGGATCGTTTTCGATCGATGATCTGATGAATGCGCCGGATCAGACGACTTGTTGGGACGGGGTGCGGAACTACCAAGCTCGCAATTTCATGCGAGATGATATGAAGGTAGGGGACAAAGTATTGGTCTATCACAGCAACTCGGAGCCTTCGTGTGTGGTCGGGGTTGCTACCGTCGTTCGAACCGCCTATCCCGACCCGACCGCTTGGGATCCCAACGATTCTCACTACGATCCGAAATGCTCCAAGGAGAACCCCCGCTGGTGCATGGTCGACATCCACTTCGAATCCAAATTCAAACGCCCGCTATCCCTCGCCATGCTCCGAGAAGTCCCCGGGCTGGAAAAGATGGAGCTCTTAAGAAAAGGCTCTCGCCTAAGCGTTCAGCCGGTCTCGAAAGAAGAGTTCAAAATCATCCTTGCCTTATCGAAATGATGAAACGTCAACTTTCTCGCCACCGTGAGGCGAGATGAGGGAATCGAGGACAACTCCCGAAACGGAATTGGGGAAACGAAACCCATCACCCGAGGTAGAAACTGCGGTAAAGGAATCATGATACAGCCCTCCGAGATCTTTCTGAGGGCGATTCCCAGGTCGGGCTCCATGGCTGACGTCGATATCCCCAGGTTCCATCCAGTTTTTGAAATCGTGCTTTGTCTCTACGAGCAACAGCGTCGGTTCATCGACGTTTTCACGCGACAGAGGCCCTGTGAGGGGGAAGAGTGTCCCATGGCCGACGATTAGCGAGTAATTGGGAAGATGATTCAGGTGGCCGTCGGAGGTAGAACTAGCAAACTCCCTGGGCATACGTGGTAGGACCTGCAGGTTGCTTGCGCTGTCATGGGGTTGGTCGAGCTGAATCTCGTCGTATAAATCTTGATATCCCAAAAAAGGGAGGATGAGAACTCTCCATGAGTAGAGGGGCTGTCCCGATTTCCCAAGGACGACGGAGGGAGGATAAGTTCCGTATCGATCCGAGTATTCGTTGAGAGCCTGAGCGATCAGTTTCATGTTGTCGATATCTCGCCCTTGGGCGGCAAAGATCGCTCGCTTCTGCAGTAGGGGAAACGTATAAAACGCGATGCCAGCTAAAAGAATGCAAGCAACAAAACAGACCGATGCAACGACCAGCATCAGAATCGGATTGGCTCTTAGCCCAGTCCTGTTCACTCCGAGGGAGGAATAATGTATGGAGGGGTGCAGTATTCCCCGCTCATCGTAGCTCGGCATCGTAACCGTTTTGCTGCAAGAAACGCAGGGCCCCGACTGGCCAGCGTACTTGTCATCTACTTTGGTTCGATAATGGCAGAACGGGCACACAAACTCAAATGGCATTGCGTACCTCTCTATGGCTTTCGACCGATGTACTGATAATAGGGAGTCCGGACCAACGGCAGGTAGGGGACCTTGGCTCGATTCTCCTTCAAATGAACTGGTTCGAGTCGGTTTTGCAGGTAGGGCAAGTGATCGGCGCTGGGGAAGACATTGTCGTTGGCAAACCAAAGGGGCCAAAACGATCGCGTGCTCCAACCGTGTCGAGACATTCCATCCGACGGGTATTTTCTCGCGACATAGAAATCGATCACCCCTAAGAGCCCCCCTGGCTTCAGAATTCGAATCGCGTTGTCGATGGCCGCAAACCAATCGGGGATCATCGTCAGCGAATAGGAGAAGGTAACGACATCCGCGGAACCCTCAGGGGGTGTCCACTTCGTTGCGTCCCCCGTGACCGCTTCTACCTGGCTCCAACCATTTTTCGCAGATCGTTTCGCGACGATCTCCAGAAGAGACTCGGCAAGGTCGACGACGTAGACTTTCTGAAACTTGGAAAGTCCTGGGCCTATGAACTCCAGGTTTGCTCCTGTTCCTCCCCCTAAATCGACCCATGTCCCCCCCGGGCTTTGCTGGGCCAATTCTTGATAGACTCCTTCACGTCCTTGTAAAAGGCGTTTGCGGAAATCGTCATACCCTTCCGCCTGCCCCGAATAGAAGCTCTCCATCCGTTCGGAATGGGTCTTTCCACGCACAGGACGCAGAACCAAGTGGTACAGGATCTTAAGATCATTGCCGATCGCCATAGTTGAGAACGAGGCTTAGTGGGTAAAACGAGGGGGGGGAATTGGATTCTCTAATCCTACCCGATAACAAGGTTTGCTACGAGGCAAGGGGAGGGATGCGAAGTTGATCGAGTTGAGAGTTCTAACCTAGGAAGAGGGGGAATAACCACGAATCGCACGAATCTTGCGAATCGAATACGGGAGATGGCTTTATTCGTGAGATTCGTGCGATTCGTGGTTGTTTTCCCTAGGGGCTTTCAATGGAAGCGGCAGTTGACGGAATGAATTCCGTTCTACACTTGACAGACTTTCGCATTCCTAAATCATTTGTGCTTTAGGATGTTGACCCCCAACGTATCCACCCCCATCTTTGTTCGTGAGCGCGAGCCACCCATGAAAATCCATGAATATCAGGCGAAAGAGTTGTTTCGAGAGGCGCAGGTACCCGTCCTGGCCGGCATTGTGGCGAGAACGCCCGAAGAAGCAAAAGCAGCTTACGAAAAACTAGGGAGCCCGATCGCCGTCGTCAAAGCGCAGGTTCACGCCGGTGGACGGGGAAAAGGGACCGTGAAACAGGTTCCCACTCAACGAGGGGTCCAACTCGTCAAATCGGGCGATGAAGCGGCTACGGTCGCGAAGAACTTGATCGGAAATCACCTTGTCACCGTCCAAACCGGTGAAGAAGGCTCGGTGGTCAACCAAGTTTTCGTCGAACAAGGATGCAAAATCGCTCGCGAACTTTACCTGGCCGTCGTCATCGACCGAGCCGAACAAAAGCCGCTCTTGATGGTGAGCAGCGAAGGTGGTGTTGAAATCGAGAAGGTTGCCGAAGAATCTCCCGAGAAAATTCTCCGCGAACATTTCGACCCAGCCTATGGCCTGCAAGGTTTCCAAGTCCGAAAACTTTGCAAGAAGCTGGGGATCAGCGGTGACGCGGCGAAGAGCGCTGATTTCTTCATGAAGAAGCTCTGTCGACTCTTTGTCGATCTCGATTGCTCCATGGCCGAGATCAACCCGTTGGTGATCACCGAAGATAACAAGATGATCGCTCTCGATGCGAAAATCACCTTCGATGACAACGCTCTCTTCCGTCACCCAGCACTGAAAGAGTTGCGAGACTTGGCTGAGGAAGAACCCGCCGAAATCCGCGCTGCCAACACCGGTTTGAGCTACGTCAAACTGGACGGCAATATCGGGTGCTTGGTCAACGGGGCCGGGCTGGCGATGGCGACGATGGATATCATCAAGCACCACGGGGGAGCACCCGCGAACTTCCTCGATGTCGGTGGTGGAGCGAATACGCAGCAAGTCACCGAGGCGTTCCGCATTATTCTTTCGGATCCGAACGTCAAAGCGATCCTCGTCAACATCTTCGGCGGTATCGCCCGATGCACGACGATTGCTCAAGCCATTATCGAAGCCTCCAAGGAAGTCGGCTTCGAAGTTCCGCTCGTCGTTCGACTTGAAGGGACCGAGGTTGAAGAAGGTAAGAAGATGCTCCGCGAAAGCGGTCTGGCTATTATCTCCGCAGATGACTTGACCGACGCAGCCAAAAAAGTGGTTGCCTCTATCGCTTAGTTTCTACCGATCCTTTTTTCTATACCAAACCAACATGAGCATTTTAATCAATAGCGATACGCGAGTTATTTGTCAGGGAATCACCGGCAAGGCAGGACACTTCCATACCAAAGGCTGCAAAGAGTATGGTACGAAGATGGTCGGCGGAGTCACCCCAGGCAAATCGGGGGAAACCGTCGAGGGGCTCCCCGTTTTCGACACCGTCGAGGAAGCGGTCAAGCAAACGGGTGCTAACGCCACGATGATCTTCGTCCCACCCGCCTTCACCGCCGACGCAATCTTGGAAGCGGTCGATGCAGGAATCGGCGTGATCTGCGCGATCACCGAAGGGGTTCCCGTCATCGATATGGTCCATGTTTACGAACGAGTTCGCGCGAGCAAGTCGGTCCTCATCGGCCCCAACTGCCCTGGTGTGATCACGCCAGGTGCGTGCAAGATCGGAATCATGCCAGGATACATCCACAAACCAGGGAAGGTCGGGATCATGTCCCGAAGTGGTACGTTGACCTACGAAGCCGTTTGGCAAACGACCGGTCTCGGATTCGGTCAGTCGACCTGCGTGGGACTCGGTGGGGACCCGATCGTGGGGACCTCGTACATCGACGTTTTCGAACGGTTCGAAAAGGACGACCAAACAGAAGTGATCCTCATGATCGGTGAAATCGGTGGGGACGCCGAAGAGAAAGCTGCTGAGTACGTGAAGAACCACGTGACGAAGCCCGTCGCAGCCTTCATCGCCGGTCGTACCGCGCCTCCAGGAAAGCGAATGGGACATGCCGGGGCGATCATCACCGGAGGTAAGGGAACAGCCGCCGAAAAGGTAGCCGCCCTAGAAGCCGCCGGAATCGCCGTCGCCGAATCCCCCGCCGACATGGGCGCCGCAGTCGCCCGAGCGATCAAGGGGTAAGGTGTAAGCTACAAGCTGTAAGGAGCCTGATGCGTCGGAGTTAAGGGGGGACGCAAAGCGTCCCCCCATCACAACCCGTGGCGTAAGCGAGGGACAGCGTCGCGAGTGCA
>CAYMXM010000440.1:0-4859 GCA_964394065.1 uncultured Pirellula sp.
CGTCGCGAGTGCACGTGGCCCCACGCCAGGAATTCTCAATCGCCGGGTGGCACGTCCCTGAGGCACGAAGGGCGTGCTGCGATACCTGGCATGGGATGCGTAGTTTCCAGCGCTATCCCTCGCTTACGCCACGGGTTGTGATGGGGAGCTTTGCGGCCCCCCCCCCTCATGCCTTATAGATAAAGAAGACTTTATCAAACACCATTGACCTTGCAACGGAGCTTTCCTAGAAGTTCTGGGGTATCTGGAAAGTGGAACTTTGGAAATCTTGCTGGCTAGGCATGTAAGGCAATTGCTTTGAAAAGCCGTAAAGCTTTGAAATCACTATTGCTCGCTTTTGCGTGCACTCTGGGAATTCCCCTGATAGGGACTCTCCCAATGGGCCCGTTCGTCGCTCCCCTTTGCGCTCAAGAGGAGGAGCGTCTGGAAGAGCTAGAAGCTTTGACGAAAGAGCTAAAAGGAGAAATCGATGCTTTAAAGAAAAGCCAGGAGGCCACCAAGAAAAAGGAAGAGGAAAAGAAAGCCAAGGAGGAGGAGAAATTCACCTTCAATATCGGCGGGCAGATGGTGATGGACATGCTTTGGTTCTCCCAAGGCCCTGACTCGATGGAAATGGTCGGGGACGCCGACGATGCATTCAATTTTCGGCGAGCACGCCTTTATGCGAACGGTGAGCTATGGCACACATGGCAATACGTCATGGGATTTGATTTCGGCCAGGGGACTGCGGAGAACGGTCGGCCGGTCTTTCTCGACAACTACATAGGGATTGAGGACCTGCCGGTGGTCGGCAATCTGCGCATTGGCCACTTCTTCGAGCCCTTTACCTTGGAACGATCAGGTTCGAACCGAAATACCTTGTTTATGGAGCGGTCGTTGGTGGATCTCTTTGCTCCCTCTCGGAACATCGGAATCATGATCCATGATCAATCGGAGGATGAAAGGTTCTGGTGGGGATTGGGAACCTTTCGGGGGAACACCGACAACTTTGGGGATGACGCAGGGGACCAACTAGGTCAAACCATCGATATGAGACTCGTCTGGCGTCCTAACTTCAACCCCGCAGATCCGAGTCACTACTTGCACTTGGGGGCAGGGTATAGTTTTCGAGACGCGCCGGAAGGAATGTTGCGCTATCGTGCCCGTCCAGACTTGAGCGGCAACGAAGATCCCGACCATCCCCCGACTCCTTATTTTGCAGATACCGGAGTTCTCTCGGCGGAGCACAGCCAACTCTTGGGAGGAGAACTCCTCTGGACGCATGGTCCTCTTTCGGTCCAAAGCGAATTCGTCTACTCTCCGATCCGATTGGACTCCGGCGAGGATATACATTTCTCAGGATACTATGCTGCGGTTGCCTATTTTCTGACCGGTGAGCATATACCCTACAACACCCAATTTGCCATCACCGATCGAGTTCGTCCCTTAGCGCCAGTCTTTCGGCGCAGGTCCGATGGTGGCCCCCTCGTGCAAGGGCCCGGTGCTTGGCAGATCGCCGCCAAGATCTCAAGCGTAGACCTTTCGAACGGATCGGTCTCGGGTGGAAAATTGACCAATGGAACATTCGGTCTGAACTGGTTCCTAACCCCTCACCACCGGATGAAGTTCAACTACATCCTCAGCGATCTCCAACGTGGTAGCCGCCAAAGCTACGCAAACCTTTTCGGCCTACGCTTCGACATGGACTTTTAACGTAGAACGGAATTCATTCCGTTAACCGCCGCCCCCAACCACAACCCGTGGCGTTAGCGAGGGATAGCGTCGCGAGTGGACGTAGCCCTTGTTGGGAATATCTCAGGTGTTGGGTGGCACGCCCCTGAGGCACAAAGGGCGTGCTGTGAGACCTGGGATGGATGCCTGGTTGCCAGCGCTATCCCTCGCTTACGCCACGGGTTGTGGTTTTCTGGCCTCGCTTACGCGGCGGCTAATGGCTGTAATCCCTACGGGATTTCGGAGAAGAATGCGAAGCATTCACCATCCTCTCGGATTTCCCTCCGCGTCCCCTGCGGTTAAAAAAAGAATAAACGATCACCCTACCCCCCCTGAACAAGAGGCCGGCTCACTGCACAGGTAGGGGCTTTGATTGGAAGCGTTGTTTAACGGAATGAATTTCGTCCTACTTGCTGCTATACGCCTTCTCAAAGAGCTCGAGTTGCGAGGCGGACTCGGCGGCGTCGGATTCGAGCTGATTGATCTTTTCCTGAAGACTCTTCAACGATTCTTCCTTAGCAGCCATCTCAGCTAACGCGGACTCTCGCTTCGTCCCCTCTTCCGCCTTTCGTTTATTGAGCTCAGCTAGCTGAGCTTCCAACTTCGCAATCTCCGCAGCGATCGCTTCCGAGCGGTCCTTCGTCGTTGCGATAGAAGTTTCTACCTGGGGGACCTCCTCTTGGGCTGCTGCAATCGCTTTCTCTAACTCCGTCTTCTTGCTCACCAACTCGACCGATCGATTGCGGAACGCAGCAAGATCTCCTTCCAGTTTTGCGACCAAGGCCTGAGCTCCTGAGAGCGCCCCGTTGGATTCATCCAATGCGGCTTTGGCTTGCGTCGCCCCTTCCGTAGCAGCTTGCAACGCGGATTCCTTCGGTGCAACGGTTGGTTCAATTTGATTCTTCTTTGCGGTCAACGTATCGATCGCTGCAGATAGCCCACTCCATTCTTTGCTAACCTCGTCCACCTTGGGCTTTAGTTCACCGTATGCGAGTTCTCGTTTCTCAAGATCCGATTGAAGAGGGCTCAGTTCTCCTTGGATCTGTGCGATCGCGGCGATCTGAATGGCGATTTGATCCCCGATCTCCGCAATCTTGATATCGTGTCCCTCGATGTCCGCCCCCTCGGTTCCACGCCCTTGTTTCAAACTTGCGAGTTCTGCTTCAAGCGTCTCTTTGTTGGTAGCGGCAACCCCGAGTAGCTTCTTCTTCGGAGCTACACTTTCTCTTGCAGCCTGCAGTTCGGCGATTTGCTTGGTGTGCTCGGCTGTGAGAGATTCGTAATCGGGTTTGATTTCGTTCCTTCGATTGGTCGATGTCGTAAGCTCGGCAGTCGTAGCAGCTAGTTCACCTCGGAGCGCTTCGAGCTCTTTCTGCAAAGCTCCTTGTTGGGAACTCTTCGCCAAGTAGTCCGCTTCGAGCCCCTTTTGTTTTTCGGTCGCTTGTTGCAAATCCGCTTGGGCCTTTGCAAGGAGCTGCTCCAAGGGTTGAGGATTCGCGGGAATGCTCTTCTCATCCTGCGGATTCGCTCGCTGCCAGAGACGGACGTTACCTGCCCAATCCCCTGCCGCGACTTGCTTTCCATCAACCGTTATCGCTACCGCGTATCCTGCTTCTGCGAGGGGAGGCATCTCCCCGGCCGCGTTCCCACCGATATCCCAAACCTTGACTTTGTTGTCCGCTCCCGTGGAAACCATCGTGCCGTCGTTGCAAACACCGACAGCCAATACTCCCCCTGGGTGCGCATCCCACGATTTAATGACCGCCCCTTCGTTCATCTCCCAAAGCTTGAGTGTTCCATCCATCGAAGCGCTGATCAACGCGGCCGAATCGGGACGCCATGCCGTCCCCCGAATCTCCCCTTTATGCCCTTGCAGATCGAGATAAAGCCGACCGGAATCTGCCTCCCATACGACCAGCCCCGCGCTTCGGTCTGCCGAGGCGAGCAGAAGACCGTCGGGACTAAATCGGACGGAATAGATCCAATCGGTGTGCTTCTTCTGTTCGTATTTCAACTCACCGGTAAGGGTTTCGTAGACGCGAACCATCTTTTGAGGTCCAGCCAAAGCGATCAGCTGATTGTTGTCGTTGATATCCGCCGACAACACGATATCCAGTTCATCTCCGACCCGAGCAATTCGCTTCCCGGTCGCAATTTCGTAGAGTGCTGCATATCCCGAATGGCTGTGCCGACCTCCTCCAATGAGGATCAGCTTCCCATCGCGCGAGAAGGTGATCGACTGAGGTTCTCCTTCAGGGAAAGGCAAAATCCCCAGCAATTCTCCCGTCTCGCTGTGATAGAGAGATACTTGCCTTTGACCGCCGACGGCAACGAGAGGCGACCACGGACTGGCAGCTAACGCAGAGATCGTTGCAGCGCGCGAAGTCGCAAAAGGGGTTTGCTTTAGAAGGCTTTCAGGCATCGGAGGAGCACCCTCGGGGCGTCCGATCGTCACGGTCAAAGCCATCGAATTGGCCTTGGACTTTTTGATTTCCGAGCCACTGTTCTCCGGCATTCCCTGTTCAATCCAGGTCTTGATCAAATCGACCTTCGCCTGCGCGATCATATCCTGATTGGGGGGCATGTAAGGCTGCTCTTGATGGGCAACCAACGCGTAGAGACGTGAAGAATCAAGATCCCCCTCGTACACGACTTCACCACCACTCCCTCCGGTCATCACCGCTTGATAGGTGTCGAGGGCGAGGCCACTCTTCTTATCATTCGCATTGTGACAAGAGGTGCAGTGCTCCCGAAGTATCGGTTTGACGTGGTCGTCGTAGGTGATCTTCACTGGCTCATCGGCGCACAGAGTTGTTCCAGTGATACCCAGATGTGTTCCGGTGGCGCCGAGCGTAAGAACCACCATCCAAAGTCGCTTCATCATGTTAGTTTGATTTTTCCCTGGAGAATTGGACGTCTCTTGTCCGACCGGGGCTTGCCCCCGTCGGACACCGCTTTGGCGTCCTAGCTCTTACCTTCACAACATCCCACGGTCCGGATGGGGCTTGCCCCCACCGGACGCCGCTTTGGTGCCCTAACCAAGTTAATGCCCGGAACGCTTTCCACTCCGTGGGAGAAATGGAATTTGGCTATGATTTCTAGCACTTCTGCCCCCTCGTCCCTAGCCCTTCTCCCCCAAAGGGGGCGAA
>CAYMXM010000441.1:0-4849 GCA_964394065.1 uncultured Pirellula sp.
GTTCCTTGGGACGATCGAGTCTCGAGAAACCATGCGAAGCTGACATGGAATGGAAAGCGTCTTGAAATCTCTCGTTTGGTCGATTCACGAAATCCTATCTTTTACAAAGGGCTTCGACGGGACGAGTTTGAGATCGGCGTCGGTGAGCATTTCGTAATCGGGCAGACCACGTTCAGCCTGGTCGATCAACGCATCCGAGTGATGGCGGGGGACGATGCGCCTCCCGCCTTAACAGAACTGACGTATGCTCCGTCCCAATTGCGACAGGTCCGTTACCGGGATGCGGATCAGAGGATTGAGGTTCTGAGCCGATTGCCCGAGATCATCGCAGGGAGTAGCTCCGATGAAGAGCTTTGCGTGCGGGTGGTCAATGTTCTGATGCAAGGGATCCTCCGAGCAGGTCTCGTCGCCTTGGTGGCCGATCCAAGACAGGCGAGATCCGTAGCGTCAGCGGATGGGACTTCTTCCGGGAACGCATCCCGTCGATCGATCCAACTCGACTCGGCATTCCGTTCTTTTGGGGAAGCGACCGATTCGGGAATGCGTCTGCTGCATTGGGACTCGAGAAGCGTTCAAGGAGAACCTTTTTCTCCTTCGGCTAAATTGATCGAACAGGCGATCCAAACCAAGCAGAGCGTTTTACACCTTTGGAGTCGCTCACCCGAATCAACGACGGGGCATGCTTCTCAAGCCAGCTTCACGCAAAGCGAAGATATCGACTGGGCGTTTTGCACTCCAATCGTCAGCGAGGCGTGCCCCGGATGGGCTATCTACGTTGCGGGGAACTTTGCCAACATGTTTCCGCAAAGGACCAGCGGTCGAGAGGTTACCGCCTCGGTCGAGTTGGATCTGCAGGACGATTTGAAGTTTGCCGAACTTACGGCAACGACCCTTGGATCATTGAGGCAAATGCGACTTCTGCAACGACGCCAAGATTCCTTGCGCCCCTTCTTCGCACCGGTCGTCCAGCGCGCTCTTTCGACCCGCGATCCCGATGAGGTCCTTTCCCCGCGTGAAGTCGATGTCTCCGTATTGTTCTGTGACCTGCGTGGATTCTCTCGGCAGAGCGAGGAGTCGGGGGATCGGTTGTTGGAACTGCTGCGACGCGTAAGTGATGCGCTCGGTGTGATGACGCATCAGATCTTAGCGAGAAGCGGGGTCGTCGGAGATTTTCATGGGGATGCCGCGATGGGATTCTGGGGATGGCCTCTTCACAACCAAAATGACGTGATCCATGCTGCGCAGGCCGCGCTCGCCATTCGCTCCGAATTCGAAACCGCAGCCGCGATCCCATCCCATCCACTGGCAGGTTTTCGGGCCGGAATCGGAATCGCGACGGGAACCGCTGTCGCAGGGAGAATTGGAACGGTGGATCAAGTGAAGGTCACGGTGTTCGGCCCCGTCGTCAATCTCGCTTCTCGCTTGGAGAGCATGACGAAACAACTTCGTGCACCGATCCTCATCGACGAGATCACAGCAGAAAGGCTAAGAAGCCAAGACTTCAGCGCGATCGCACGGATTCGCCGCGTCGCACGGGTGTTGCCCGTTGGCATGACAACGCCGGTGATGGTGAGTGAGTTGCTCCCCACCGAAGAAGAGTACCCGGTTCTCAGCAATGCCCATATCGAAGCTTATGAAAAAGCCCTTGAGCATCTTCAAGCTGGAGATTGGGATCAAGCCTTTCGCGCATTGCACATGGTCCCGGCTGAAGACCGTGTGAAAGATTTCTTAACCGTCTTCATCGCCCAACACGGTCGAACCCCACCCGTCGATTGGAAAGGGGTTATACGATTGCCAGAAAAGTAACGGGGGGTGCGCGAGCCTGGGTTATCCAGAAGTTGGTGTAGACACGGATTTTGGAGTCTCGCTTTTATTCCGTATTAACCGCAGGGGACGCAGAGTTTCGCAGAGAGGAAATCGAGGATAAGTTTTGCATCCCTCTGGTATCCCGAAGGGATTACAGCCATTAGCCGGTGGTAAGCGCAGCGCCACCACCGGTGGATCGTAAAGAGGCTCCAACGATCCCGGAGGGATCGCAGAAGCGTCAGAGTTACCAACAGCGAGCGAGAAACTTGGCTGTTGTTTCTAACACTTCAACCCCTCACCCCCAGCCCCTCTCCCCTAAAAGGGGCGAGGGGAGCAGATATCTTAAAGCGTCCGCATTCATTCGTGCGATTCGTACGATTCGTGGTTTCATCTTCTTCCTCGCACCTCAAGCCTCGCACCTCAAGCCTTAAAATCTACCCCCCGAATCCGCTGTAATGTTTCAGTCCGTTGTTGTAGAGAACGCGACTCAGCACGAAAAAGAAGAGGGTCCAAAAGACGAGCATCGCCATGTCGAACGCCAATGCGGTCCCCGTGACTTTCCCGAGAAACACGGCCGCCGGAAAGTAGGCGAGATATTTGACCGGGAGGTACCCCACGATCGTCCCATACGGTTCTGGAAGGATATCGAGTGGGAACATATGCCCTGACAAAAAGAACTGAAAGAGCATATAGACGAACAAGAGGGAGGAAACTTCTAACATCCAAAAGGCGACGAGTCCCAAGCAGGTCTCCAAATAAAAACCTAACGCGAAACTCAGCAGCAACGACGCAACGAAAGCGAGCATCGTCACACCGTCAGGCCACCCATTTTCAAAATATCCGCGACACAGGAAGAAGACCAACGCGAACGGAATCGTCGCGACGGTGTAGTAGGCGATCTTGTGCGCTACGCGAGACCAGAATAAGAAGGTAAGAAGATCGACCGGTTGGATTAAAAACTTTTTGATCTCTCCATCCCGCACTTTTAAGGCGATGCTCGACGAGAGTCCCGGCATGGAGGAAAACGCACGGCCAACCATCGTCAGTAGATAGTAAGCCACCATGTCTTGAAAGGTGTAACCACTCAACTGGGCTTCTTTCGGCTTCTCAGGATCGAGGGACTGAAAGATCGCCCACCAGAGGAAGATTTGCGTCACGATGGGTAGGAATCGCATCAAGGTTCCGATTGCGAAATCGCCACGATACGCGACCCGCTCAGCGAGGGCCATTTTGAGGATGTTCCATCGAAGGATACAGCCTTGCAACAGTCCATCCATTATGTTCTGACGCCTTCCTTGCGAGGCAAGCTATTCTGGGGCTCGGAGGAATCGGTCGGTCCAGAAACGTCCGCGAAAAGTTTAGCGATCACCTCGTCGAGTGGGGGATCTTCAACCTCCATGTCGACGATCTTGTAATTGGCGAGTATCCCCGAGAGAACGGTCGATACCTCGGAGCGATCGCAACGGAGGGAAACGCGAGGCATCACTACGCTATCGAGCATACCAAATCGTTCGAGCCCCTCTGGCGAGACGTCATCCGCCAATTCGAGGGTGATGATCTTGGTCGAGGAGAAGTCCTCGATGATTCCCTCGAGCGATCCATCGTACTGTACCGTTCCTTGGGCGATTACGACGACTCGCTTGCAGAGTGCGGCGACATCCTTCATGTAGTGGCTCGTAAGAAGAACTGTGATCTTGCGTTCGTCCTGGTAGTGTTTCAGAAACTGTTGAATCTTGTGCTGAGCGATAACGTCGAGCCCGATCGTTGGCTCGTCGAGGAAGAGGACTTCCGGATTGTGCAGGAGGGCTGCGATGAGCTCCATCTTCATCCGTTCCCCTAAGGAGAGCTCTCGAACGGGTCTCCCTAAAAGACTCCGAACTTCGAGCAACGAAGTCAATTCGTCGAGAGTTTTTTGAAACGTCCCTTCTTCGATGCAATAGATCTGTTGATGGAGTCGAAAGGATTCTTGGGCGGGGAGATCCCACCAGAGTTGATTCTTTTGACCCATCACTAGCGCAAATCGCCGGCGGTAGGCGAGACTTCGTTGCCAAGGAACAAACCCCATCACCGTCGCACTCCCCGAGGTTGGGTTGATCACCCCTGACAGAAGTTTGAGCGTAGTGGTTTTGCCAGCTCCGTTAGGGCCGAGGAAGGCGACGAATTCCCCTGCTTCGACGTCGAGCGTAATGTTGCGAACCGCCTCGACCGTTTTGTATTCGCGATGGTAGAGCCCGCGAAGGGCCTGCGCAAGCCCTTCTTTCTTCTGGTAGACGCGATACGATTTGACTAAGTTGCGTATTTCGATGATTGCCATGGCCGGATTATAGAGTTTTGTTCGATCCGTCCTAGAAAGAGAATGGGGAGGGGATGAAAATTATGCAGAATGCTGCTGCGGTCATCTTATTGAGCGGTGGACTCGATTCCGCAACTTGTGCTGCGATCGCTCGAGAGCAAGGATTCCGCCTTTATGCGTTGAGTTTTCGCTACGGGCAGCGGCACTCGATCGAGCTGGAAAAAGCGAAACTGTTCGCGGAGCACTTTGGTGTGGTTCAGCATGCGATCATCGACATCGATCTGGGGATGTTAGGCGGGAGTGCCTTGACCGATGTCTCCCTAACCGTTCCCAAACACGACTCCGCCGACGAGATCGGGAGCGAGATTCCCCTCACCTATGTCCCTGCTCGCAACACCGTTTTTCTCTCCTATGCGCTCGCATGGGCGGAAGTCTTAGGTGCGAACGACATCTTCATCGGAGTGAACGCGCTGGACTACAGCGGTTATCCCGATTGCCGTCCTGAGTTCATCGCTGCTTTTGAAACGATGGCGAATCTGGCGACCAAGCGAGGTGTAGAAGGGGAGAAGCTCAAGATCCACACCCCGCTGATGGACTGGACTAAAGGGGAGATCATCAAGCGAGGATTGGAACTAGGGGTCGACTACGGGCTGACCTCCTCTTGCTACGACCCGAATGCGGATGGAGTGGCTTGCGGGCATTGCGATTCCTGCTTGCTCCGAGCGCGCGGTTTTGCCCAAAACAATTTGG
>CAYMXM010000442.1:0-4846 GCA_964394065.1 uncultured Pirellula sp.
TGTCCGATCGGGGCTCGTCCGAGTCGGACAAGAAGCAAATCAGAGAACGAAACTTGCGCAAACCTAAATCTTCACAATCCCACAAGCCTGACTGACACTTGGCCCCTGATTCGTAAGATTCGTTCGATTCGTGGTTATTCCCCTAAAGCCCAAAGTCTAAGGTCCAAAGCCTTTAGCTGGACTGGATAGGCAAGTTTGTGATTTCGGAACTCTGTCTCGTTTCGCCCCCCCGTTGATTAGCGACGAAAGCTACAATAGATGCTTCCCCCAATCGCTCCCTCTTTGTTCTTGTGGCCTTGAGCATGTCCCACCGCTACCCATCTTCCCTCCCAACACGCCGTCGCTTTCTATCCGATTCGGGGATGGGGTTCACGGGGCTGGTGCTCGGGTCGATGTTGGCCCAGGACGGAATCGTGCGCGCTGCGAGCGATGCGACCAAGCGGATTGCTCCGAAAGCGAAGAGCGTCATTTGGTACTTCATGCTGGGGGGGACGAGCCATCTGGAGAGCTTCGACCCGAAACCAGCCGTCGACAAGTATGCCGGAATGACGATCGAGGAATCGCCTCTCGGCAAAGCGGTTTTGGATTCACCTTTCTATCGGCAGAATGTCAGAGACTTCGGGGGAACTCCGCGCGCTTTGATGACCAAACTCTATCCGATGCAGATCGGGTATAGCAAACGTGGGGAGAGCGGAATCGAGGTGAGCGATTGGTGGCCGAACGTCGCCGAATGCATCGATGATCTGGCGGTCGTTCGGTCGATGTGGACCACCGACAACGATCATGGTGCTCAGCTCCAGTTTCATACCGGTCGACATATCTTTGAAGGCTTCCACCCGTCGATCGGATCCTGGGTCCACTATGGACTCGGTTCCCTCAACGAGAACCTACCTCAGTTCGTCGTGATGGGGGGAGGGCCAGGAGATTGCTGTGGTGGAGTGGGAGCGCACGGTGGGAGCTACCTTGGGCCAGAGCATGCGGGAGTTCGGATGGAGGTGGATCCGAACAACCCTCTATCGTTCGGGACGCCTGGCTCGGGAGTCTCGATCGCCGAACGTCGTGACCAGTTGGATTTGCTCAACGAGCTCAATGGAATCTCGGGGATCCAGTATCCGGACGATCCCGCGATGCGAGCGAGGGTCAAAAGCTACGAACTCGCGTTTCGTATGCAGATGTCGGTCCCGGAAGTGGTCAAATTTGATGACGAGACTCAAGCGACCCTCGACCTTTATGGCATGAACGATCCCGCGACCGAACCGATCGGACGTTTCAGCTTGGTGGCTCGTCGGTTGGTCGAGAAGGGGGTGCGGTTCATCCAGATTTACGACGATGGTTGGGACGCGCATAGCGGGCTACTGGCCAACCATACCACGCGTTCCAAAGCGGTCGATAAGCCGATCGCTGGTTTGCTGAAGGATTTAAAGCAGCGAGGACTTCTCGACGAAACCTTGGTCGTCTGGGCAACCGAATTCGGTCGAACCCCAGGAGCGGAACAATCGGATGGTCGGGACCATCATCCGTACGGTTTCTCCGTTTGGATGGCGGGTGGTGGATTAAAGCGAGGAGTCGTTCATGGTGCGACGGATGAATTAGGGTTTCATGCGGTGGAAGACCGACATTACGTCACCGATATCCATGCGACCATTTTGCACCAGCTAGGGCTCGATTCCCATCGGCTGGAGATCCCGGGGCATAAGCGATTGGAGATCGATTTCGGGAGTCCAATCCGGGAGATTATTGCGTAGGTGGGGGGGGGGGAACCACGGAAGACACGGAAGTGGAGGCTTAAGGAAGAAGGAAAGGGAGAACCACGAATCCTACGAATACAAGCTCCCTTGTAGGGGGTGTGAAGTGGTCGCGGCTTCCATCTTAGATCGAGATTGCAAGTCAATCATCGTTTCTATTGCAATCATCTTCGCACTTAAAGCGACCGCGGAACACACGGGGAGTGTAGCTAGCGGGCTTCCTCTAGTTCGAAGTAGGCTTTGGCGTAGCGTTTGCCAAATTCTCGGTAAGCGGCTGCGTCGAAGTGGACTTGGTCACCTTTGTGGCCTAGGCCATCTGACGAGACAAAGGCTGTTCGAGAAACGTGGGAGGGTAACTGGCGGTGCGCTTGGTCGACCAGTTCCGTGTTGTCATTCCAAGGTCGTTCTTCGAATTGCCCCATCTGGCCAACGATAAAAGGAACATCAGGAGCTTGGAGTTCATCTCGAAACCGCTTGATGAGTGCATGGAGTTTCTTTTCGTAACCCGCCGCGAGCTCGTCGGTGCAGTCGCCTTCCCCTTGATGCCATAGGATGCCCCGTAGCGTCCCCTTTTGCATGGCTACTTTGGCCCTGCGGATCGCATCATCCCATGGATGGGACTTGGTCGGTTCGTAAAGCACCCCAGGTTTCCAAGCATCGATGGGGGAGCCGCCGACCGCACACGGGATCAAGCCGATCGTCCGTTCCGGGTTCGCTTTCGCGACCGCAAGGCCGAATGTTCGACCAAGCCCTACCCCTACCGCTGTAGGTTTGTCGAAGTGGATTGGATCGATTGCGGGACGCCATTGGTCTTTCGCATCTAAGGTTAAGACACGTTCATGGGGAACCAAGTCCTCATCACTTAGCTTCCCTCGCCCCGCCATATTCGATTGCCCCACCAACAAGTAGAGATCCATGGATGCCTCTTGGCTCGTCGCCGGGGAGACGAGTCCCGTAGATAGGAGACAGAGTAACGCAGCAAGGAAGGGGAGTAGTAGCTGGTGCATGGTGGGTTGTTGAGACTGCAAAGAGTTTGGTGGTACCCCACGATTGTAGCCCCCGATGGAGATTGTTGCTAATTGTTGCTAGCGGTGATAAGGTAGCTAAATAAGGAGAGGATTATGGAATCTATAAACATTTCGCTTCCCGAAGAACTTCAGAACTTTGTTTTGGAACAGGTTCAGGCGGGCTATGTAAACAGCAGTGAGTATATTGGGGAGCTGATTCGAGCCGATCGCGCACGAAAGCGTCAGGAACTATTCGAGCAAGAGCTTTTAGAGGGGCTTGCCAACGACAGCGGGCGGGTACTTTCTGATGCTGATTGGACGGCGATTCGAGAAGGCGTTAAAACACGACACGCTGGTAAGTTGGGGACACCGTGAATGGCCCGGATTTTAAGGCACGTTTGCTTTCGCAAGCCGAAATAGATATTACCGAAGGAACCGACTATATCGCAAAAGACAGTTTAGATGCGGCCCTTCGATTTTTCGATAGCGTGTATTCGGCCGTTGCATTCCTCTGCGAGCATCCCGAAGCGGGAGGTGTTCCACAATGGTTTTCACCATCTCTGGCAGAGACTCGAGTGTGGCCAATCAAGGGATTTGAAAATTGGCTCATCATTTATCAAATTTCCAAACCCGAAATAGTCGTCTTGAGGATCGTCCATGGCGCAAGGGATTTGGATTTTCTATTCCGATGAAAATGCCCTAGGGACGCACTCCTTACTTGCTTTCGAAAAACTTGCGGAAGCTGTAGACGGTTGCGGCGCGGCCGGCGCGGGCGATGGAGGTGGTTAAGGGGATTCGCTTGGGGCACACGGCGACGCAGTTTTGAGCGTTTCCGCAAGTTGCAACACCGCCGGTCGTGGTCAGGGCTTCCATCCGCTCCGACGCTAGGTTCTTCCCGACGGGATGGGAATTGAACAAGACTGCTTGCGAGATCGCATGGGCACCGACAAAGCCTTCGTTGTAGGCTTCTTGTTTGCGAGCCTCATAGGCTTCATTCGACTCTCCAGGGTTCCGCTGCAACTCGATCTTGAGAAACTGCGGGCAAGCGTCCAGGCAGCAACCGCAACTCATGCACTCGCTTAAGGGGTAGGCCACTTCTTGCTGTTGCCGCGAAATCCGTTCGCCAGGTCCCATGTCATAGTAACCGTCAACAGGCACCCAAGCCTTCACCCGTTTGAGATTGTGGAACAAGCGAGCGCGATCGACCATCAAGTCTCGGACGACAGGGAATCGATTCATCGGTCGAAGTTCGATCTCTTCGGGAGAGGCTTCGAGCAATCGATCGACCAGCGCCGTGCAGCTTTGACGAACCCGACCGTTGACGACCATCGTGCAGGCACCGCAGACCTCTTCGAGGCATCCGCAATCCCAGACAACCGGTGTGACCGACTTCCCATCCGAGGTTTTCGATTGGGCAGCGATCTTCTGCAGAACGCTGATCACGTTCATGTCGGGTTCGTAATCGACTTGATGGCGTTCCCAATACTGCGGCAACCCAGGCCCATCCTGCCGAAGCACACGAACGTTAACTTTGGCCGGCTTACGCTTGGGATCTTCGATTCCTGGTGTCGTCATGATATCTATTTCAAAGGTAGCAGTTGGGTCAAATGGATGGTTGGTTTCAGAGTGGAACGGGTGGGGAGGCTACTAGGCTTGGATTCCCACGACTTTCTCGTCCTTAGCGGTTTCCCTCGCTCGGGATCGTTCGTTCCAGACCTTTTCAATCTCCTCCGCGCCGACCAGACCATACAGGCGTGGCCGTGGAGAAAGCAATCGCATATCGAGATCTTCGAACGAGTGAACCGGCTCGGTTCCTCCCCAGGTGCAGATCGTTGATTTGAGGAACTTCTTGTTGTTCTCTTCAAAGCGATCGCACCAGGATTCTGCCTCCTTCAACCGATCCGCTGGGTCGGTCGACGAGAGGCTCGGGAGGGAGAAGGCTGGTTTGAAGTGAGAGCCGCGGCTTTCATCTCGCATCAGCGCTCCCTTGAGAATGCTCAATGCGACAGGGAACATATCCTGCACCGACTTGGTGAAGATGACGTTCTGATTGGTCCAGCTTCCCGTGTCGCTTACCGAACACTTCTTCGAACG
>CAYMXM010000443.1:0-4818 GCA_964394065.1 uncultured Pirellula sp.
CACTTCTACCCCTCACCCCCGGCCCCTCTCCCCGAAGCGGGGCGAGGGGAGCAGAACTCTAAAAAGCGACGCGAGCTAGGACGCCAAAGCGGTGTCCGACGGGGGCGAGCCCCCGCCAAACAAGAAGCGAGGCAGAGAACAAAACTTTCACGTCGGGTCTATATTCCACCCATACTTCCCACTCCAACAGAACCTCTCTTTTATGTCGTTGCCGAGTCTTCATTGGCGTTATGCTGTTAAACGCTTTGATCCGACACGTAAGATCCCGGAGGATGTTTGGCTGCAGATCGAACAGAGCTTGGTTCTAACCCCGAGCAGCTTTGGACTGCAGCCGTGGAAGTTCATCGTCATCCGCTCCGATGCGATTAAATCAGAACTGGTGGGAGCCTCCTGGAATCAGACCCAACCACGCGATTGCTCCCACATGATCGCATTGGCAGCGCTACGCGAGGTTCCTGTCAGCTACGTCGACGAGTTCATCGCTTCGATCCAAGAGACGCGCGACGTTACACTCGAGTCGCTTCAAATGTATCGAAAGGTTATCCTCGACTTCATGGAGGTCCGGCGTGGGCGTCAATTCGAGTGGGCGGCCAATCAGGTCTACATCGCGCTCGGACAACTCATGGCGACTGCCGCGATGCTCGAAGTTGACTCCTGCCCCATGGAGGGACTTGACCCTGCCAAGTACGATCAGATCTTGGGACTTACGGACACCGAATACGGCGTAGTTGTCGGTTGTGCACTTGGGTATCGCCATCCTGACGACAAGTACGCCTTGGCCAAGAAAGTTCGATTCCACAAGGATCGAGTCATCGAGATTCGATAGCCTATGGAATCCCCTCCCGTTTCAAAAACCTGGCTCGTCGATGGCTTCTGCTGGTACGGCCGGAAGATGGTGCGGAAGCGATTCGGTTCGTTCGGTGTCAACAACGTTCGAGTCCTCACAGGGATCCCAGAGAAAACGAACGTCGTCGTCTATCTCAATCATGCCGGCTGGTGGGACCCAATCGTCGGGATGTTGCTCCGCCAATGGGCGATGCCTCAACGAACTCTCTATGCGCCGATCGATGCGGAGCAATTGGAGAACTACGCGGTTCTCAAAAAGATGGGGTTCTTCGGCGTTCAGATGCATTCGTTCCATGGAGCGTTGAGCTTTCTCGCGACGAGCAAGGTGATTTTGTCCAAGCCCAACTCGTCACTCTGGCTTACTCCTGAAGGGCGCTTTTGCGACGCGCGGGATACTTCGCAACCCTTGATGCCGGGTTTATCCCATCTGGCTTCCAAATTGCAGGGAACGGTCTTTATCCCATTAGCGATCGAGTATCCCTTTTGGGATGAAGCCTTGCCTCATATCCTATGCCGCGTGGGATGGCCGATCGACAATGCCAGCGGGCAGATTCAATCGAAGCAACAATGGCATGAACAATTGACGTTGGGGCTCCGAAATGCGCAGGAGGAGCTAGCCGAACTCGTCCTCCGCCGCAACCCAACCCCTTTCGACTATTTGATCGAGAGCACTCCACAACGACTCAGCTGGTACGACTACGCCCGAAGCTGGTCCGCACGCCTCCGAGGGCGCAAGTTCGATCCAAGGCATGGGAAGGGGTGAGGGGGACGCGAAGCGTCCCCCATCACAACCCGTGGCGTTAGCGAGGGATCGCGTCGCGAGTGAACGTGGCCCTTGTCGGGAATATCTCAGGTGTCGGGTGGCACGTCCCTGAGGGACGAAGGGCGTGCTGTGAGACCTTGGATGGATGCCTGGCTGCCAGCGCTGTCCCTCGCTTACGCCACGGGTTGTGATTTTCGGGCATCGCTTGCACATTGGCCAAACTACTCGAACACCCCATCACCTATCCATACATTTGAAATCTACCGATGGCGTCGAAGGCGTATTCGAAATGTCGAAACTTGGGGCCGAGCCCTTCGCTTGAAACGAGGATGACTTCGATGACGTCAAAGCGTCCCGCCGTTTGCAGGAGGCGATGCTGCTTCATGTATCGAAGTGCGGTGTTCGTGATCTTCTTCTGCTTGATCTGGTCCACCCGATCCGAAGGGCCGCCGGAAGCATCCAGCTCGGATTGCCACGTTTTGACTTCGACGAAGACCACAACTCGCTTTTGCCAAACCGCGATCAGATCGATCTCGCCCGTCGAGGTTCGAAACGAGCGTTCCAGCAAGAAGTAACCTTTTCTTTGCAAATACTCGGCAACTAGGCGTTCTCCGTAGCTACCGACCGATTCGTTGGCTCGCAAAAGTGGATAGGGGCGACTGAGCCGGTACGCCATCCACATTTGTTGCAACCAACCGAGGCTTGAGTGCCAAGCCTCCTGGCATGCGAAAAGTCCTTTAGAGCATGGAAACGTCCTCGTCGTCATCATCGAGGTCCTTGTAGTTGAGGGGTGATATCGCTTTCTTGATCGTCTTGACCATCACGTCAATCGGCGGCTCTTTCCCGGTGAACAGCAAGTACTGGTAAGCAGCTTGCCGGACGAACATCTGCAATCCGGTAATGACGGAACATTGCGCGGCGCGAGCACCTTTGAGAAAGAGGGTTTGCTCTGGATTATAGATCGTATCGAAGACGAGCGTGTTCGAATCGAGCTTGTCGGTCTGAAAGGGAGTGTCGTTCATGTTCGGGAACATCCCGATCGGAGTTCCATTGACGACGATCCTGGGCGTAACGGAATGCCGTTCTCCCCAAGGAACCACCTTTCCACCCAAATGCTCGGCCAATTCCTTCGACGTTTGCTCGTTGCGGCTCGTCACCGCAATGTTGGCTCCCCGTTGAGCAAGCCCGTACCCGATGGCGCGGGAAACCCCTCCACTCCCGAGGAGGAGAACTTGGGTTTTCTCGAAGGTACCTTCCCCCTCGGTCATCCGTGCGAAGGCTTCGTTCAAGCAGTCCATCGCGGCTCGATAGTCGGTGTTGTAGCCGATGATCTCTTCTTCATTGAAGACGACCGTGTTGCATGCTCCGATCGCATGAGCCGCCGATTCGGCTTGCGAAAGGAGGCGAAGGATCTCTTCCTTGTGAGGGATCGTGACACTCAAACCGCCGATCTTCTCCTGTTGGCACCATTGAATGAAGTACTCCAGCTCTTCTGGAGCCACACGGAACGGTAGGTAGCGATAGTCCAAATCATGCGCCAGAAAAGCCGCGTTGTGAATGAGCGGGCTATAGGAATGAGCGACAGGGTCGGCGACCACTCCAAAGAGCCGCGTGTTCGGGGTGATCGTATCGGCGCGATAGACGTTCTTCATCTGATCGAAACTGAGTTGTCCAGGTGCGACTTTTCGTTCGGGATTGAAAGCGCAATACGTGAAAGGGGCTCCGAACTTTGGGTTGAGAATCCGGGATGGAGTTCCGAACTCTCCCATGCTGATCCCGATCGTTGGAACCGTCGCATTGCGAACCAGCTCCAACATCCTCGTCATTTCGTAGAACGAGTTCGCTTGCGCTGCGATCTTGATGATGTCCGCGTCCCCTTCGCTGAGGCTCGCATGGAGGGAGTCGAGATCTTCCGGAGTACCATTGAAGTCGTGATGGCTGATGATCCGCTTCGTCTTGCCGTAGCGTGGAATCTTCTTGGCGGTATCAGCTTCCAAATCGACATACTCGATCCCCATCGCGATCGCGGACCGGAGCAACATCAGTCGCTCCTCCTCGGTTCGATCCCATCGGCCTCCATCTTCGCGACGTCGACAGGTGACGACGACCGGCGTCGGGCGATCTTTGAGGAGCCGACCAAGGTCGATACTGCGGCCGATGTAGTCTAAGCGTAACTCGACCAGTTTTGCTCCCTTTTGGAAAGCCTCTTGATGATCCGCAAGGAAATGTTTGTGACGAGTTCTAGCGATGGTAACGCAAAGCATGCTGGGCCGGGGAGTGCTACGAGTAGGGGATGGAAATGGGGAGGAGTTGGAAAGAGGAGTGAACGACACCGTGGCCCGGGCGTCTCGCCCGGAGTTGCAAAGACTCATCCGGGCGAGACGCCCGGACCACGAACAAACCGCACGGGACCGTTCCAACTCAGGAATCGCTCTAGCATCTGCGGGCCGGGTTCGGTCAAGAAGCTCTCGGGGTGAAACTGCCACCCTTCGATCGCATACTCCTTGTGCCGAACCCCCATGATGATTCGGTTCCCCGCCGGATCGTCGACCCAAGCGGAAACCTCCAAGCAATCGGGAAGGCTTTCCGGGAGGATCACGAGAGAATGATAACGCGTTGCGACGAACGGGTTGGGGAGCCCCGCGAACATTCCTTGGTCATCGTGGTAGATCAAGTCGGTTTTGCCATGCACCAATTCGGGGGCCCGAACGATCGTTCCACCAAAGGCTTGGCCGATCGATTGGTGCCCCAAACAAACCCCGAGGATTGGGAATTCACAATGCAGCTGCTCGATGATCGGAACGCAGATCCCTGCCTCGTTGGGTGTGCAGGGGCCGGGAGAAAGAATGATCCGTTCCGGATGGAGCTCTCGGACTTGCTCGACCGTTAGCTCGTCGTTCCGAAAGGTACGGACATCCAACGTCGGGTCGATCTCCCCGAGCCGTTGCACGATGTTGTAGGTAAAGGAATCGTAATTGTCGATCAGAAGAATCATGGCTGTTGAAGACCCGTGGAAAAATGAATTCTTCTCTAGTGTAAAGGGAGAGCGGGTGATTGCTATACGAGATTTTGAAGAGGCCGGGGGAACCACGGAATACACAGAAGACACGGAAAGTGAGGCTTATGGGTAAGGTGTAAGGGGTAAGGTGTAAGGGGCGAGGTGTAAGGGGCCAGGTGTAAGGGGCCAGGGGTAAGGGGCCAGGGGTAAG
>CAYMXM010000444.1:0-4816 GCA_964394065.1 uncultured Pirellula sp.
GGCCATTGTTTCTCGCACTCCTACCCCTCACCCCCGGCCCCTCTCCCCGAAGCGGGGCGAGGGGAGCGGAGTTCTAAAGCGCGGCGCGTGCTAGGACGCCACGTACACCTGGTGTGTTACACGGTCGCCTTGGTCGGCTGAGATGATGGAGATAGAAATGTTCATTGTGACGTTGAGCAGCTCCGAGGTGGAGGGGCGACCGCTTCACACACCCTACGACGGCATGTTTTTTAATCTCGTAGCTCGCGCAATAAAAACTCCGACATGAGTTGGTACTGATGGCTTGACTGGGCTGGGTCCGTGATACTGTGTCGGTTTCCTGGATAGATCATCATCTCGAATTGCTTGCCATTTTTTTGTAGGGCGCGGGCAAGCTGCAAGCTATTGGTCATGTGGACGTTGTCGTCGATGTCTCCATGCAGAATCAGAAGGCGTCCATGAAGATTCTGCGCAGCTTCGACGACCGAACTTCGTCGATACCCTTCCGGGTTCTTCTCCGGTGTCGACATGTACCGCTCGGTGTAGATCGTGTCGTAGTTTCTCCAGTCGGTTACCGGTGCACCTGCTATCCCCGCTCGAAACAACTTCGAATGAGTCATCGCATAAGAGGTAAAGTACCCGCCGTAACTCCACCCCCAGATACCGATCCGTTCTGGATCCCCCCAACCCGTTTGATGAACCCAATGAACGGCATCTTCAAGGTCTCGCAACTCCACCTCTCCAAGATTCTTATAAACCTTCCATGTGTCCGCTATGCTGTTCCCCAACGATGCGCGATTGTCGCATAAAAGGACCGCGATTCCTTGATCCGCAAGCCAGCGGTGCCACAGGTCGGTTCGGTAGGTTCTCCGATTGAGGACGGTCGGCGCTTGAGGCCCCCCATAGACATAGAAGAGAACCGGTAGCTTCTTTCCTGCCGCGACTCGATCTTCCCAATCGGTCGGCCGATACAGCATCCCCTGCATGGAAAAGCCGTCTCGCGCCGGGATCGTAATCAGCTCGGGTTGCGACGTATTCACATAGTCGAACCGGTCGCTTTGCCATTCGTTCAACGATCGTATCCGATTTCCGTCCTTGTCCAACAACCAACATTGAGGCGAACTCCTCAAGTCGCTCCATTCATCGACGATATACGAACCGCTGGGATGAACCGTGGCTCGGTGGGTTCCCCCGATCGGTCCGATCTGCTTGATCTCGTTTCCATGTTCCTCATCCCCCGTGAAGGAGATGGATAGTAGATCGGTATTTGTCAATCCACTGCGCCGAGAGGTTACAATCGCTCTCCCACGAGGATCTACCCATAACAACTCCCGCAGATTCAAGCTCCCCTCGGTCAAAGGGAAGCTCCATCCCTGCGGATCGACTTCGTAAAGATTGCGGCCTCCTCCTGAGTCGCTCATCCATAGGAATTTCCCACTGTCGAGCCAGCGAGGAACACCCAATATGCTTACCCAAGCGGGTGAGTTCTCCGAGAGTTTCTTCCATGACTCCTTGGTCTTCACGTAGTGAATCCAGAGATCAAGCTTCGATTGAATTCGATCCTGCACTTGATAAGAAAGAACGTTTCCATCCAGCTCCGACCATGCGACCCGAACGATCAATCGGTCTTCTGCCGGTGCTACGCCAGCAAAGATATCCGAGATCTCACTCGTTTGAACATTCGCGATATGCAAGGTGGCGCGAGGATTGGGTTGACCTGCCTTGGGGTACCTCATCCGCTCTACCGACTGCGAAAATGCAAGTGAATCGTCGACGATAAACGTGGGGACTTGGGATTCATCCAATCGTAAAAAAGCAATGTGAGTACTGTCTGGACTCCACCAATATCCTTGAAAATCTCCTCGCCCATATACTTCCTCTTGGTAGACCCAATCGAGGTACCCGTTGAAGATCTCTGCACCTCCGTCTTGCGTCAGTGCGCGGACTGCGAGATCCTCCGTTCCTACCACAAAGAGATTGTTGTCGAAGACATAAGCGACATGCTTTCCATCGGGACTCATTTTCGGAAGTTGCTTCTTCTCGCCGGGAGTCTGCGTCAGTCGCTTCGCCGTTTCCGTCGCCGCGTCGTAAACGTAGAGATCACCTTCTCGTTCGATCAACGCATATTGGAATCGAGAATCCCAGATATCAAGATTGTGAACGTGCTTTGCGATCTCCTTCTCTTGCCCCGCGAACTCCGGAAGTTTCCCCAAGCTTTCCCGGAGCGATTCCCCCTTTTCAAACTTCCGCATATCTCCCGATTGGCAATCCACTTGCCAAAGAACACCATCCCGTTCGGTAATGTAGGCGAGCGTATCGGGGAGCCAACGTGGGAGCGAAGGTGAAGAAGGGAAGTAGGTGACCCGATCGTTGGGATCGAATAGCTTCGTTAAGGAAAGGGACTCCTTCGCCATGTCTTTCGGGTTAAGTTCTTCTCGCGTCAGTTTCGGAACCGGCGAAATGGGGTAATCCGAAGGAAGGGAAACTTTTCTGATCGGGTACGTCCCTCCGTTCTTAGATGCCGGTTCGAAGAAGCCAAACTTGGCGAGAGAATCGGGAGAATCCGATTCGAGCAAGCGACTTGCTAACTGTCGGAGAGGTTGATTGATAGGAATCAACCAACCCTTCTCTAGATTGGATTCGCTCCTCTTCTCTGGCGCTCCGGCGTTTTCTTTCGACAACACGTCTACGCGCAACATCTCGACTCCGTGGATGCGAAGACGGCTGGCACCCCACGAGTAGTCGTCCGGGATGAAGTAGTACTCCTTGTCGGAAGTGGTACCATCCTTTCCAGTGGATGGTAAAGAAGTTCCCTTGGTCGCTTGATTCGCAATCAGTTGATCGATCCCTCGTTGAACAGCATCTCTTGCCTGTTGGCTTTGTTCTGCAGGTGGTAGGTTTCTTGGAAGGAGGACCGGTGTGGCGTCCTTTCCACGGAGCTTCATGACCTCCGAGCGAGCATGAGTGAGACTGCTCTTGTCATTCTCATCGATCGATTGGATATCGATCAGTAGATCGACATCCCATGCGTCGAGGGTTCGAATGAGAACGCGCGCTTCGAGAGACCGCAGCGGGATTAGGTCGATGAGGAGATCGACTCCTTGCGCATTCTTCGTAGTCGCAGGTCGATCGGGATTCAAGGACGGAATGAAAACGAGAACGACCTTGTCGGTCCAGCGTTTGGACAACTCCTCATCCTTAAGGAAGGAGCTTGCGAGGGACTCGATGGAATCGAATTCCCCTTCGAATTTTGGGTCGCCGAGAACGACGACTACGGATCGAGGATCCTCGTCGGAGAGAAGGGAATCGGAAGGGGAAGCGCCATCAAATCGGGGATCGATCACGAGGGCAGGGATCGGGCGTCCTTCGGTGGAAAGCCCGAGCGAAACGTAGCGTGCATTGGAGGAGTTCGACGCAAGAGTTCGAAGGTGCGATGCAATAGGTCTCTCGGGAAACGAAGGGGATTGGTCCATCGGAGCGGCGAATCCATTCAGGGGAAATAGGAGAAAGAAAAAAGCGGAACAGGTCACGAGAGAGTTGGTGTATTTGCGGAGCATGGCGGGGCTAAATTGGTGTTGAAGCGGAATTCGGAGTGTCCGGATATATTCCATTTTAAGGTGTTTGGGCCTGGTTTGCCGACGCGTAAGCGAGGCCCGAAAATCCCAACCCGTGGCGTAAGCGAGGGATAGCGCTGTCAACCAGGCATCCACCCTAGGTCTCACAGCACTCCCTTCGTGCCTCAGGGGCTTGCCACCCGGCGCCTGCGATGGTCCCGACAAGGGCTACGTGCACTCGCGACGCTGTCCCTCGCTTACGCTTCGGGTTGTGATGGGGGACGCTTCGCGTCCACCCCCTTAACACCGATGCGTCAGGCCACCCCCAGCCCCTCTCCCCGAAGCGGGGCGAGGGGAGCTGATGTCTAAAGCGCGACGCGTACTAGGGTGCCAAAGCGGTGCCCGACGGGAGCAAGCCCCGGTCGGACAAGAAGCGTACATTTTCGCCTGCGCAAAAATGCTTTACCCCGTTCCTCTTTGGGGATGGTCGGGAAGAGCTAGATTGCTATCTTACAGGGAATCTGTAACCACATTTTAAGGGACCGAGAGAGAATCTAATGGCAGTTGTATTAAAAACCAATATGGGAGACATCACCCTCGAACTGGATGCGGAATCGGCTCCCATCACCGTCGAGAATTTTCTGACGTATGCGAAAGACGGACACTACGACGGAACGATTTTCCACCGGGTAATCGATGGATTCATGATCCAAGGGGGAGGTTTCTCCCCGGACATGACTCAGAAGAAGACTCGTGGCTCGATCAAAAACGAATCGAGCAACGGTCTGAGCAATCTCAAGTACACGATTGCGATGGCTCGAACCAGCGTTCCCGATAGCGCGACGAGCCAGTTCTTTATCAACACGAAAGACAACTTCTTCCTCGACAAAAAGTCGTCGCAAGATGGAGTCGGTTATTGTGTCTTTGGCCGGGTCACAGAAGGAACGGATATCGTTGATGCCATCGGAAAGGTTGCAACAACCCGAGCTGGCGGCCACTCCGACGTCCCCGAAGAATCGGTCGAGATTCTCTCGGTGGAGATAACGGAGTAGTCGAAGGGTTAGCTTTGCATCCTCGGGTATCCCGAAGGGATTACAGCGCATAGCTGCGGGCGTAAGCCCGCAGATAGCTATGCACTACCATCGCTTCGCGATTTAAAACCAAGACCATCGCTCCCCGATTCCAAGCTAGGTGGTTCCAAACCATGTGAGACTTCTCTAGCACTTCAACCCCTCACCCCCGGCCCCTCTCCCCGAAGCGGGGCGAGGGGAGCAGATATCTTA
>CAYMXM010000445.1:0-4811 GCA_964394065.1 uncultured Pirellula sp.
CAACTCCTCGGTGATCGTCTGCTGTCGTTTTTGATGGTAGGTGAATTGGAGTTTCGCGAGATGCTCTTCGATGTTCTTCTCTGCCGCCTGCATTGAGGCGAGTCGACTCGCATTTTCACTTGCGATCGACTCGGCTAACGCTCGGTGCAAGGTGGCATATAAATGTTGTCGCACCAATGCCGAAAACAATTGTCGCCAATCCATCTGATAGATTGGCAAGCTTCGGGAGTTCCAAGGTTTCTTCCCGAGTTCTTTTAAGTAGTTGAGGTCGAGAGGCAACACTTGCCGAATGCTCGGCTCAAAGCTCGCTGCGGAACTCAAACGATGATGCACCACAAAAAAACGCTCAATCCCTTTTTGGTTTTGCAGTTCGTCGATCTTCAAGAACAACTCCCTCACCAAGCCGGTCACACCCGCAACGGCGGAAGGTAAGGAAAACGAATGGTCGACTTTTCCTTTTGCGTCTTGCATCCGCCCTATCACCCGCAACCCGACTCCGATCAACGGTGTCTCCTGCCGAGATAAACCGAGCCTATCGATCTCGGAAAAAGCGTACGACGCAATCTGCTCGTTGAAGGAACCGCACATCCCTTGATCCGAACCGCAAACGATCAATCCGGTCCGCAGGGACCTATTCCCCTCCATGCTACCCAATTTCGCGGGAGATGCATTCCGCATGAGGACCTGGAACCCTTGCTCGATCGTCTTGTTGTAGAGGCCAATCGATTCCACGGTCTTTTCGCATTGACGAATGTTAGCCGCCGCAAGGGCCTTCATCACGCGCACCACCGAATAAAGATCCTCAGCGCTGGAGATTCGCCGGCGCATCGATTCAAGTGTTGCCATCGCTCTGCGCTACCTTTTGGATGACTCGAATTAAAGTATCTCGATCCTCGGTTTGAAGCTTGCTTCCTTGCTCCATTTTTTTAACCAGATCTGGAAGCTCGCGAAGAACCGCTTCTCGCAATGCTTCTTCCACCGTTCCTATCCGTTCGAGAGGTACGCCATTCAAATGCCCTTGGCTCGCAGCGAGAAGGATCACGATCTGTTCCGCGACCCGTATCGGTTCGAACTGCGGTTGCTTGAACGCTTCACGCACGCGTCGCCCCCGCTCGAGCATCGAACGGGTCTCTTCATCCAAGCGAGTTCCGAACCGTGCGAAGACCTCAAGCTCCTCGAACTGCGAATAGGTTAGCCGAAGCTCTCCTACCACGGAACGAAAACAGGGTAATTGTGCCTTTCCACCAACGCGCGATACCGAACGACCGACATCGACGGCTGGCAAAATTCCCCGTCGAAATTGCTCGGAGGTCAAAACGATCTGACCGTCGGTAATCGAGATCAAATTGGTAGGGATATAGGCGGAGATGTTTTGCGATTGTGTTTCAACGATGGGAAGGGAAGTCAACGATCCACCACCGTATTGTTTCTTTAACTGCGTTGATCTCTCGAGCAATCGAGAATGAAGGTAGAAGATATCCCCCGGATAAGCCTCCCGTCCCGGTGGTCGACGCAAGAGGAGGGATAGCTCTCGATAGGCACGCGCATGGCGGGTGAGGTCATCGTAAACGATGAGGACATCCTTTCCTTGCTCCATAAAATGTTCGGCAATCGTGGTCGCCGCATAAGGGGCGATGAACTGGATGCCTGGCGCGGAATCCCCAGGAGCAACGACGACGGTCGTATACTTCAAGGCATCGTATCGATTCAAGTAGGCGAGGAACTTGGCGATCGCCGAACTCCGTTGTCCGATCGCGCAGTAAACGCACAATACATCTTTCCCTCTTTGATGGATGATCGTATCGAGCGCGATCGCAGTCTTCCCCGTCTGGCGATCTCCGACGATCAGCTCGCGCTGTCCTCGTCCGATCGGGATCAATGCATCGATCACTTTCAATCCAGTCTGAAGAGGACGGGTCACCGGATCGCGCTGCGTGATCGGAGGAGCAGGGTGTTCGATCGGCTTTCTTGCAACATTTTGGAAATCGTTCAAGCCGTCGATGGGGTTCCCCAGAGCATCGACGACGCGTCCGATCATCTCGTTTCCTACAGGAATGTCGAGAATTCGTTTGGTTCGATGGGCATAGCTCCCTGCTTTCAATTCCCGGCTGTCCCCGAGGAGAACGACCCCGACCTCGGTCGGATCGAGGTTGTAAGCGAGCCCCATCAATCCTCCGGAAAGTTCGATCAGCTCCTCCGCCTGAACTCCAGGAAGCCCTTGAACGCGCGCGGTTCCTCGTCCGACCGCAATCACGCGTCCCATCTCATGAAGTTGCATCCCATCCTTGGGGAAGTCCGATTGCTGTTCTACCGATGCGAGGGCTTCGTGAAACGCTTGCTTCAAGCCTACCTTAGGAGTTGTCTCATCCTGCATGCTGGGTGTTTCCTTGTCGAAGTGTGTGCAAGATGCGGTCCTCCATCTCCTCCATGTGACGATCGAGCGTCCATGGAATGCTATGCGCCTCGGTTCGCAGTTCCATCCCTATCGTCCCTTCGGGGAGTATATCGAAATCGACATGAGCCTTCTTTTCCAAAGCTTGATGAATCGCCTCGACAACCTCTTCACGTTGGGGCGGCTCCAATTCAAAGGAGGTCAAAACCCGAATACGATTCCCCTCGTTTTGAATTGCGGAAGCGAGTTCCTTTCGTTCGGTCTCTGGAAGGTTGGTTAGTTTGTCGAGGAAGTTTTTCGCGATGAGTTTCTGCATATCTACGTTCGCAAGTTCGCTGACTACCTTTTGGGCCGTTCGAAGAACTTGCTGTCCGATTTCGACGCGAAAGTTCTTGAGGAGCTCGGTCTGTTCCCGTTCTAGGTCCCTTGCCCAAATCGAGCGCGCGGATTTCGCATCGGCTGCAGCCCGTTCGAGGAGTTCCTCTTTAGCGTGAGCCGCTTCCTGTTTCGCTTCGAGGAGGAGAACTTCTCCTTTCTCGTCGAATTCACGCATTTTCATCCGAACCAATTCTCCCTCGGCAGCGGCTTCCTGTCGGAGCCTTTCCGCTTCCGCGAGCTGTTTGGCGATGGAGGCATCCCGGTCTTGCATCGCTTTTAGGATGCGACCGAAGAGGAACGTCTTCAGCAACCATAGGAGGACGAAGAAGTTGATGATTTGCGCGATGAGCGTGAACCAATCGATCTTCACGACTAACCTCCGATGACCGGAGCCACGTAGTTCCAGAACGGGTTTGCGAAGATCAAAATCATCGCAACCACAAAGCAATAGATCGCAGACGATTCGATCATCGCCACACCGATGAACAACGTCCGAGTGATCACGGGGGAAGCGTCCGGTTGCTGGGCCAGAGCGGTCATCGCTTTTGAGACGGCTAAGCCTTCGCCGACGGCGGTGACCGGGGCCCCGATTCCGATCGTGAGTCCTGCAGTCAAGATGGAGACGGCTCCGATAATATCAACACTGGTCATTTAAGTTTTTCCTTTGGTTAATGAAGTAAGCGATGGGCAAGGTGGTTGGTGGCCTATGGTGGTTGATGGCCCCTCCCCTCTGGGCAACGTAGTGAAGCATTTATCTCGGGAAATTGAGCGTTTCTTGTCCGACCGGGGCTTGTCCCCGTCGGACACCGCTTTGGCGTCCTAGCTCGTCTTCCCACAAAACACCACCGTCCGGATGGGGCTTGCCCCCACCGGACGCCGCTTTGGTGCCCTAACAGATATAACGCTCCAGGCGCTCTTTGAGCTTCGAAGGAGAGAGCGAACTTGGCTAGTATTTCTAACACTTCACCCCTCACCCCCGGCCCCTCTCCCCGAAGCGGGGCGAGGGGAGCGGAACTCTAAAGCGCGGCGCCGTGCTAGGGCGCCAAAGCGGCGTCCGACGGGGACAAGCCCCATTCGGACGAAACGCCTACGGTGGAAAAATGCTTCGCACTCTGATGGCAAAGCCCCCTCTTCCTCAAGTCTCAAGCCTCACCCCTCAAGCCTGATTTCAATCCTGATTCGTTCGATTCGTGGTTCATCCCTCTGTCCTTTCCGAGGCCTTGCTTTCAGCAGCTTGCGAAGCCGATGCGATGAAGACCAATGCGAGTATCGAAAAAATGTAAGCTTGGATAAGTCCGATCAAGAGCCCGAGCGCTGAGAGAAAGACGGGGAAGATCAAGGGGGCGACCGCCATCACCGTCGCCGCGATCATCGATCCACTCATGATATTGCCGAACAGCCGTATCGCCAACGCAACGGTCCGAGTCAACTCGCCGAGCAAGTTAAAGGGGAGTAGGAGCGGACTCGGTTGCAAATAGGTTTTCAAATAGCCGACGAACCCTCGATCGGAGATCCCATAAAAGGGAACGGCCACGAAGACGCAGAGGGCGAGCGCCGCGGTCGTCGTCAACGATCCGGTCGGAGGTTGAAATCCAGGGACGATCGTCAGCGCATTGCAGGTCGCAATGAAGAGAAACAACGTTCCGATAAAGGGGAGGAAACGCGTTGGGTTCTGCTGAGTCACCTCTTCGATTTGAGCGAGGATTCCCGACACAAGGATCTCCAGCACGTTCTGCCCACGGGATGGCTTATAGGAGGCGTCAAACGTGCGTGTTAGCCACCAAGCCCCTCCACCTAACAGGAGGATGACGAGCCAGGTGAAGACCAAGGTGGCATTGATCGTTATCCAACCACTTTGCCAATAGATAATCGAATCAGGGGTGATTTGCATGAGGCCTCCGGTGACGGCAAATGCTTCGTATCCTCTTAGCCCGGAGGGCGGCACATCTTTGCCGGTGGTGTAAACCACCGGATAGAAGACCGATGTCTCCGCAAGCCCGGAGGGCGACACATATGGATTTCCTGGAGGCCCGAGATCCAG
>CAYMXM010000446.1:0-4802 GCA_964394065.1 uncultured Pirellula sp.
CATCGTGGTGCGATCGACCGGACATGGGAGGGAATCGAACCCTTTTTGCCGAAGTTGCCCGGGTAGATATCTGTTTTTTAACCACGGATAGCACAGATGAGGTTTGAGGGGGGCTCGAGACTTGAGGAAGAGGGGACCTTTCAGTTAACCGCAGGGGACGCAGAGAATCGCAGAGGGGGAGTCTTGGGTTTAAATCGCGTAGCGATGGCAACACATAGCTGACATCGCTCCGCATTCATTCGTGAGATTCGTAAGATTCGTGGTTCTTCTTCCTCAAGTCTCAAGTCTCAAGCCTCAAGCCTCACCCCTCAAGCCTGTTAAGGGCTCTAGGCTGCGAATCGGTCTGCAGCAGGGACGATGGAGCGTTCGGGGGATGTGGCGAGGATGGATTGGACGATTTGGTGCGCGACGAGTAGCGCGTCGGCCCCCGCTTGGCCGGAGACGGTGATCTTTCCCGATCCTAGAATCCCACCGATGAACTCGCGATGTTCGTCGACGATCGCGTTGGTCGATGCCGGCGTGTGCTCCGTCTTGCAAAGCCATTCTTCGAAAAGAGTATCCTTCACTTTGAATCGTTCCTCCGCCGGAAGCGTGTCCGCCTGACGGTCTCTGCATGCGACCTCCGGTTGGGGTTCGATCGTCGTCAACTTGCCGCTGGCAAAATCGATTTGCGTGTTCCCGTCATCGGAAAAGATATTCATACCGCGCGTCGGTTTTTCCGAGACGCGAGAAGCTTTGAGTTGCGCGATCGTTCCGTTGCGGAATCGGAGGTGGGCGACGGCGAAGTCTTCGTGCTCCCCTAGAACGCTCCAACCGAATGCGTGAATGTTTTCCAGTGGCGAACCGACCAGACTGAGGATCAGATCGATATCGTGGATCATCAAATCCATGACGATACCGATATCGGTGCTCCGTCCTGTATAGGTTCCTTCACGCGTTCCCTCGATGTATCGGATTCCGTTTCGATCCAGGTTCCGCACCACTTCTCTCCAAGCTGGATTGAACCGTTCGACATGTCCGACCTGAAGAACTCTTTTGTGAGTTCGAGCGAGTCCGACTAGTTCCGCAGCTTGCTCGCAAGTTGACGCGATCGGCTTTTCCATCAGAACGTCGATTTGATTTCGCAAACACCAGCATCCAATTTCATGATGCGTGAAAGTCGGGGTTGCTATAACCACCCCATCGACTTTTCCGAGAAGGCTTCGATAGTCTTCGATCACGGGAAGGCCGAGGCTGTTCTGAACAACCTCTGCTGCATTGGGAGATGGCTCGACGACTCCGACTAGATGGCATTCAGGACTAGCCGCGAGGAGTTTGGCATGAATGCGCCCCAGATGCCCACCTCCGATAACACCGATTCTCGGCAGATTGGTAAGGGATGCCGTCATGATAAGGTTTCTCTGGCTTGTAGTTCGTGTTAAAAAGGGACGTCACCTGGCAAGGGGGAGGACGCGAAGCGTCTCCCCATCACAACCCGTGGCGTAAGCGAGGGACAGCGTCGCGAGTTGTAGGGTGTGTGAAGTGGTCGCCGCTTCCATCCCAGATCCCGTTGACATACCAACGATCTTAACTGTTCTCAATACCTTCGCACTCAAAGCGACCACGATTGGGTGGCACGTCCCTGAGGAACGAAGGGCGTGATGTTTTAAAGCTATTCCAAATGTTCCGAGAAGTCCTCCACGCCCATCGCTTTGCTCTGAGCGTGCCACCCTTGCACCGGTCCTTTACGCCGATGCGTCAGACAACCCCCCGCCCCTCTCCCCTAAAAGGGGCGAGGGGAGCAGATATATAAAGGGGTTACGCTGCGGCGGAGTTGCTGCTTGCGGCTGCGCTTCGTCGATCCCTGCCTCGGCCATGCTTGCCGAGGTTCGAATCGTCGATGAACGCAAATAGTTGTTCGAGTTCGGGGAGGAGTCCTGCATCTCCTTGCAAGATTTCCCGAGCGTGTTTCACCCCCACCTTGGACCGATAGAGAAGCTTGTGGGCTTCGCTGATCGCTCGAATGGATGCCGTGGAAAAGTTTTTTCGCTTGAGAGCTACGACGTTCACACAGCGAGGTCGCGCGGGGAAACCTTCGGCGAGCATATAAGGCGGAATGTCTTGCAAGACGCGAGAAAGACCACTTACGAATGCGTAGCATCCGATCGACGCAAAGTGATGGACGGCGACGCCACCGCTCAAGGTTGCATCGTGTTCTACTTTGACGTGACCACCCAGCATCACGGTGTTGGCCATGATGACGCGATCCTCGACGATGCAATCGTGGGCGACGTGTGAATTGGCCATCAGATAACAATTGTGCCCGATGCGCGTGATCCCTTCGTCCTTTTCCGTGCCGCGGTTGACGGTCACGCATTCTCGGAAGACATTGCCGTCACCGATGATGACTTGCGTCGGGGAGCCTTGATAGGAAAGATCCTGTGGCTCTCCTCCGATCACACATCCAGGGAAGAATCGATTGTCCCGTCCGATCGAGGTGTAGCCTGTGATCGTAACGTTGTTTTCGAGCCGTGTACCTCGCCCGATCTTCGCGTTCGCGCCGATCACACAATGATGCCCGATACGAACATCATCATCGAGTTCGGCACGTGGATCGACCACAGCGGTATGTGCTATGATGGTTGGCATGGTTCACTTTCCAAACTAAGCTTCAATCGAGAGCAAAGGGCAGCTTTGTTCGCAATCGCACTCATGCTGCTCCCTTTGCCAAATAGGTTGTTTTGTTGATAGCGACGGCCTGTTGCCGCATTCCAAGTTCATGCAATTCTTTTGCGAGTTCACCGTTGAGCCGGTGACCACTTCGGTGCGCGATCACCTTTCCCTGAATCCTCCAGCCGCAAAGGGCAAGATCTCCGACGACGTCGAGAAGCTTGTGGCGGGAGCATTCGTCGGTAAAGCGGAGCTCGTTGTCGATCGGTCCATGAATTCCGAAGACGATCAAGTCTCGGTGGGTGACGTGGGCTGCGATTCCTTTTGATTGCAAACGATCCGCTTCCTGCTCCTCTAGGAAGGTTCGGGCAGGAGCGACGGTTTGGCTAAATGTTTCTCGATCGATTCGCAAAGTGGAATCCGAAGGAGGAACGGTGCTCGTCGGACCGTAATCGAGTTCATAGCGAACCGTGTAGCCAACATCCGCAGAGGGAATCGCCATGATCCATTGCTTGTCATCCCCGACTCGAATCGGGTGATCGATCTCAACGGTTTGTGCGATCATTCTTTGAGGTCGAAGCCCAACTCCTTCGAGAGCCATGGCAAACGCGAGGGAACTCCCATCCATCCCTGGCATCTCGGGAGCATCACACTCCACGATACAGTTGTCGATGTCCAACGCATAGAGAGAGGCCAACACATGTTCGACCATCTCGACATGCGCCCCGGTATGCTCCAGGGTGGTTCGCAATTGCGTCTCGCGTCGAAAAGGGACATTGGCAGGAATCGTCGGTCTCCCCGGCAGATCGACTCGGCGGAACACGATCCCACTCCCCGCCTCAGCAGGTAAGAACGTCAGACTGACAGCACGTCCAGACCAATAGCCTCGACCACTTACGTGGGCGACGTGCTCAATCGTATTTTGAAATCGTATTTGCTGCATTCGAGGTCGAATTCCGTTTCGAACCTGAGGGATGTGATGGATGCGCGAATCTGGTTCGCACTGAGTTAAACCTTACCGAGTGAAACCCTGTTGCGTGAAACCTTATTGGTTTCGCGTTGGGGTTCCTGGACGGGTAGCCGTTTGCGCGGCTGGTGCACTCCCCCCATTCCTTTGGGACACAGTGTTGTTGAGTACATACTGAACCGTCGAGGTAAGGTCCAAACCCGGTGCTTGATAGAGAACGTCTCGCTGAAACACGTGATTGACCGTGCGTGGCTTCGTTGGGTCGATCACTTCTTGCTCTTTGCTAAACCGGAGAACTAGATCGATCCCGTAGTGTTTGGCAACATAGTCGATCGAATAGGTGATGTCGTTATAGGAAGTGGCAACCAAGGCAGCATTGCGCTCTGCGAATTTCTTTTCCTTGTCCATGAAGTCGACGCGGAGCTTGCTCTCTTTGTTGATCAGCTCCTCTTGCTTCTGCTTGAACTCTTGGCTGGAAGGTTCGAAGTTCTTGCTGACCGCCTCCCCTTGAGCCATCAGATCTTTGCGCCGGGTCTCAATCTCCTCTTGCGATTTAGCGATCTCGGCTTTGAGGCTCTCCACATCTTTGTTAAAGGTTGGATGATTGTCCATCAAGAATCCGACATCGACCAACCCGACGGAAGTCGGTGGCCGCTTCTCGGGTGCTTGCTGAGCTTGCGCGAACGATGCGGCAGAGGCCATACCCATCAATGCGAGGGTCGAGAGGGAAAATCGAAAATGCACTTTCGAGCACTCCTTGCTAAGTGTTTGTGTTGATTCACTTATTTTCGTAACGACGACCGATCCATCGATCCTCGCGTTTTGGAAGGCCTGGCTCTACTATGACCCAGCACCGCTCCCGATTCTTACGATTTCTCTAACCTGCGTAAATACCGATCTTCACCGGTCTGGCAACTTTCAAATTAACTTTCTTGCAAATTCTGACTTCGAGGAAATGCTAGCAATTGCAGAGTTAACCTTCAGATTAGCAGTGAATACAAGCCGACGCGCAAGCGAGGCCCGAAAATCACAACCCGTGGCGTAAGCGAGGGACAGCGCTGGCAACCAAGCATCCAGCCAAGGTTTCACAGCACGCACTGCGTGCCTCAGGGGCATGCCACCCGGCGCCTAAGATATTCCCGACAAGGGCTACGTTCACTCGCGACGCTATCCCTCGCTAACGCCA
>CAYMXM010000447.1:0-4794 GCA_964394065.1 uncultured Pirellula sp.
TGGTTGCCAGCGCTGTCCCTCGCTTACGCCACGGGTTGTGATTGTCGGGCCTCGCCTCCACCGAATAAATTCGGTGGCGAGCCCCCAAGGTGCACGGGTTGGGAGCAGCCAAAACGTAGCCGACGTTTCTAGCGATTCTACCCCTCACCCCCAGCCCCTCTCCCCGAAGCGGGGCGAGGGGAGCAGAACTCTAAAGCGCAGCGCGTTCTAGGACCGAAACGGCGTCTGGTAGGGCCAAGCCCCATCCAGACAAGAAGCATTTCCTACGGAAAATGCTTCTCACTACTCCTGGTGTGTTCCGTGGTCGCTTTGAGTTCAAACGTAGTTGCAATGGAAAAGCAACCTAATACGCCAACGGAATTCGAAGCCGCAAACGCGACCGCTTCACACACCCTACTGTGGCTACCATGACCAGCATTCCAAGCCAAAGGGAGCTGGGTTCGGGGACTGCTGTCAGATCGCCTCCCAAGCGGATGTCGTCGATCCGGAACGATGTTGTCGTTCCAGCGCTTTCCCATCGGAGTGAAAGGTTATCGGCAATGGGAATCTCCGTATCGAGAAAGGTAAGGAGCCTCCAGTTCGCGGTTCCAGATCCCGTCGGCTGCTCAGGAATCTGAAACATGGTAAAGGTGTCCCCGTTCGTACTAAATCCCCATGCCAGTTGAGTCAGATCGGAAGCAGTCGTCGATTTGTACGCTCCAAAGGAGAGATCGAGCGTGCCGAACTGAAACGCTCTCGTATCGAGATTGGAAATGGTAAAGCTTCGGACCGTATCCATCGAATTTGCGAAGAAGATATTCGCGCCACCGCTGGCGCCAGCATACCCTGTAGACACAGTGGTACTACGAAGGTCCACATCCACCCCTGACATCGTGAGGTGCATGTTGTCGAATCCATTACTGGCTGCGTGTGCGGGTACAAGCGTGTTGCTGGTGACCGTTCCCATGGACTCGTAGAAAACGAGATCTCCCTGGCAAGGTGCTGCGAGCGAAAGGGTCAACAAAAACGGAACAAGGTAGCGAGTCATTTTTCTCTCCTAAAGGTTGTTGTAGAAGAGCCCTGCGATAGAAGGGTGACTTGCAAGATAGCCGTGCATAACTCAGAGTGAGTTCAGATTGCACGTTTGAATTCGATAACGAATCGAATAGGTCAGCTTGAAGTATCCTGGTCATAGCGGGCGCTCCTATGTGAATACCAGAAGGCCCTATTATACAGGTTTAACGCTGAGATAGAGGATTGAGAAAGAATTTTTAGGCGAGCGGCAGATGAAATTCTACCAGCGTAATCCTCCCCCTTTGGGGATGGTTACGCTGGGCAAGAGGGGGGACTAGGATCTGGTAAAATTTCATCTGCCGCTCGCCTTATGTAGCAACGAAGTTCACTCCTCCAATAACTTGATCGAATCGTTGTTGCCACCGGTCAGGAGGCCGGCGCTTCGGTAGACGGTGAGTTTCTCGCGCGAGTCGGTGATGTCGAGGTTTCGCATGGTGAGCTGTCCGATGCGGTCGGTTGGGGTGAATTCCCCTGCTCCACTTTCCATCGTGAGTCGCTCGGGTTTGTAGGTCAGATTCGGGCTCTTCGTATCCAATAGCGAATAGTCGTTCCCGCGACGAAGTTCCAGCGTAACCTCCCCGGTCACCGCTTTGGCAACCCAGTGCTGAATCGCTTCTCGCAACATCAGCGCTTGCGAGTCAAACCAACGTCCTTCGTAGAGGAGTCGTCCGAGTCGCCGTCCCATATCCCGATATTGCTCCATCGTCCCTTCGTTATGAATCCCGGTGATGAGCCGTTCGTAGGCGATGAAGAGAAGAGCCATTCCTGGTGCTTCGTAGATCCCGCGGCTCTTTGCTTCGATGATCCGGTTCTCGATCTGGTCCGACATCCCGAGCCCGTGCCGTCCGCCGATCGCGTTGGCTTCGAGGACCAAGTCGACTTTCGACTCGAACGTTTGATTGTTAAGGGCGACCGGAGAACCTGCTTCAAAGGTGACGGTGACCACTTCGGGAGTGACGACGCAATCGGGTTTCCAGAAGGGAACTCCCATGATCGGGTCCACGATCTTGATCCCGGTGTTCAAATCTTCCAGATCCTTCGCTTCGTGCGTGGCTCCCCAGATGTTGGAATCGGTGGAGTACGCTTTCTCCTTGCTCATGCGATATCCGAGTCCCGCTTTCTCGAGGAGCTCCGACATTTCTTTCCGTCCCCCGAGCTCTTTGTTAAACGTCTCGTCGAGCCAGGGTTTGTAGATTTGAAGCTCAGGATTGGCGAGGAGACCATATCGGTAGAAGCGCTCGATGTCGTTTCCTTTGTAGGTGCTCCCATCCCCCCAAATGTTGACGTTATCTTCCTTCATCGCTTGGACGAGCATCGTCCCGGTGACGGCGCGCCCGATCGGAGTGGTGTTGAAGTAAGGAAGCCCAGCGGTGGTAATGTGGAACGCTCCGCATTGGAGAGCCGCGAGCCCTTCGTGAACCAACTGCTCGCGGCAGTCGATCAATCGGGCTTTCTCCGCCCCGCATTCGATCGCTCGAACTGGAATGTCGTCGTAGTTCGACTCGTCGGGTTGGCCGAGGTTCGCTGTGTAGCAATAGGGAATCGCCCCCTTTTCCCGCATCCAGTAGATGGCAGCACTCGTGTCGAGTCCGCCGGAAAAAGCGATTCCAACTTTTTGGCCAATTGGGAGGGATTGTAGAATTTTCGACATCGGTAAAGCAAACAAATCAGGGGAAATGGGGTGTTTCAGATCAGATCTTACACGAATGTGAGGGGGAGAACAGAGATAAGTGCAGGGAACCAGGGAACAGACGGAGTAGACGAAAAAAATGCTTCGCCGGGGCGTTTGCCGCGTGGTAGGCTTTTCGGATTAGGAAAGTTAGAGAAAGAAGTCCTGGAACGGGAGGAGGAGGGCCGTTACAATCGGAACCCCAATGAATGACGCAACATCGAGATGAATCAGGGAGGCAAGAGAATGCTGGGAAATAGTATGGAACCACGTCGCGCTCGTTTTAGGCAATGGGTGACTTTCGCCATCGGCTCGATGGTCGCAGCCCCCGGTCTCGGACCGGTTGCCGATTCCGCCTACGCGACCGAAGCGGTCGCCACGTCCGCCTCCCCCCCCCACTCCCATTGGCTCTCCTGGATTACCAACGCGCAAGGGACGCTCGATTCGTCCACGTTTCCCTCGGTCGAGGTTGCTCGTAACGAGCTGGATCGGGAGATGAACAATCTCGAAACCTACCTTGATCGGACCCCGCAGCACAAAGACAATTGGCTCCAGTTCCTCAAGTGGAATCAGCTGAAAGAGGAACTCTCCAAAGATCGAAAGGGACTCGATCGGTTCCAACAACTAGAAAAAAACTTCCGCCAGAACTTTAACGGGCTGGAGCTCTCTCCCTTCACCAAAGTCCGCATCGCTCTCGAACGCTATCGCCAAGCGGAGCAGTTCGGCTCAGACTCGAAGCGGTCGATCGGCATTCTATCGAACCGACTGACCAAGCTTGAAGAACGGGTCGTCGAAGGGGATTTGTTCGGCGACAGTGAGTCGATGCGAGACCTGGCCCAAACGATCGCTTACCTTTCGGAATCTCGGCAAGCGAGTGGGTTTGTCCGCCAAGTGCAAAACGAACTTGCCCGCCCCAACGTGCGAGTTCTCGTTTCAAGCGCCTTTGTTCAAAGCCGCTTCGGACGAGCCGTCTATGAACCGAGTCCCGTCTGCGAAAACATCCTTGGGACCACGATCGTCGGTTCCGGGGTATTGACGGGACACGTGACCCCTATGTTGGTCGATAGTCCCCACCAAGCGATGATTCGGTTAAACCTCCACGGGAATTTCTCCAGCAACAACGTCGGGCATAACCGCGGGGTGAAGCTCTACACTCAAGGCTCCGCAAATGTCACCGCATGGGAAACAATCGCCCTCGGAGACCATGGCTTGCACGCATTGAACGATACGGGAGTCAACGCAGATTTAGCAACGCATATCAACTCGATCGATGCAAAGCTTCGAATCATCCGAAAAGTTGCTGCGAAACAGGCCGCAAAACAAAAGCCGGAAGCCGATGCGATCGCTCGCGGCCGCATGGAGAATCGAATTCGGAATCAGTTTCATACGCAACTGGTCAGTCAATTGAGTGAATCGAATCAACGGATCGGGACTCCGTCCATGGTCGAGTTGATTCGCTTGGGGCTCACGAAACCCGATCGCACCTCCTGGAGTAGCTCGCAGTTTCTCTCCCTGCTGTGGAAGGTTCAATCGGGTTCGCAGTTGGCAGCCCCCTCGAGTTGCCCCCATGCCATTCCGACAACGGGTATTGCAGTCCAACTTCATGAATCATCGATCTCCAATCTGCTCGATCCTGTTCTTGCTGGTCGGTTGCTGAAAAGTGAAGATTCCGAACTCTATCGTCGTCAGTTCGGAGAGCTGGCTACTGGAGCGTTCAATCAACGAAACGCAGACAATTGGTCGGTGACCCTCGCGAACTTTCAACCTGTCGAAGTTCGATTTCGGGACTCGAACATCACGTTTTGCATTCGCACGACGAAGCTAGATCGGGGGGACCAATCGCTCGATCAGGCTGCAACGATCGAAGCGAGTTACCAACCCGTTCTCATCGACGGGGAATTGCAGTTGGTTCGAGTCGGAGACGTTCGAATCCGATTCTCTGGGACTGGACAATCAGGGATGAGAGCGACGACGATGCGAACATTTCTTCGACGAAAGTTCGAGGAGGTTTTCAAAGAAGAACTTCTCGAAGAACCTGTGAACATCGCGAAGCGATTGCCTGCGGATCTAAA
>CAYMXM010000448.1:0-2573 GCA_964394065.1 uncultured Pirellula sp.
AAGGGCTACGTTCACTCGCGACGCTGTCCCTCGCTTACGCCACGGGTTGTGATGGGGGGGGGGGGACGCTTCGCGTCCCCCCCCTCTTACCACCGATGCGTCAGGCCAGGCCCGGAGATGTTGAAAACCACCTTTTTCCGAGAATAAATAGGAAGTCGGGGTAGATTGGGGGCTTTTTGAGGTACTCAACTCCTGGGACTTTTGCCAAAATATGTAAAAATGGTAGTTGGAAAACTCGATACTACCGTTACAGATTGCCATGACTCGCCATGTCAAAGCGACATGAATCTGCCCACTCTTAGCCCCGCAACATCTCGGCGAACCGTGGGTACGGCCTTCCCAACTTTGCGCACAGCCGGTGCGCTTATCACTTTATTGTGCAGCAGCCTCTGATGACTACCGACGCTATTAATAGCAAGCCTGTTCATTCCGTGAGTGGTATTACCGTTCGTTTGGCTGGGGATTCGGGGGACGGCATGCAGCTCCTCGGAACGCAGCTCACCAATACCTCCGCACTCCTCGGCAACGACGTTGCGACCTTCCCCGACTTCCCTGCGGAAATTCGAGCCCCTCGAGGAACCCGTGCCGGGGTCTCCGGCTTCCAAGTCCAATTCGCCTCCCACGAAGTCCACACCCCTGGGGACTCACTCGACGCTTTGGTCGTCATGAACCCAGCGGCACTCGTCACCAACCTAGCCGATCTCAACAAGGGTGGGCTCCTGATCGTCAATGAAGATAGCTTCGACGATAAGGACCTCAAGCTCGCAAAACTCAAGACGAACCCGCTTGAAGAACCAGCCATGGAAAACTATCGGCTTATCAAAGTACCGATGACCAAGCTTACGAAGGAAGCGGTCGCTGAATTCGGCATGAGTGTTAAGGAAGCGGACCGCTGCAAGAACTTCTTCGCGATGGGGCTTGTCTACTGGCTCTACGGCCGGGACATGGACGCGACCCTTCGTTTTATTCATGGAAAATTCGGGGCCGGCAAGCCGGTCGTCGCCCAAGCGAACGAGAAAGCCCTCAGAGCGGGCTGGGCCTTCGGCGAAACGATCGAAGGGATCGGAAACTCCTACCACATCGAACCTGCGAAACTCTCTCCAGGCACCTACCGCAACATCATGGGAAACCAAGCCCTCGCATGGGGATTGATGATGGCGGCTCAGCGTTCCGGCAAAGAGATGTTTTACGGCACCTACCCCATCACCCCCGCCAGCGACATCCTGCACGAATTGGCGAAGTTCAAGAACTTCGGGGTCTGCACCTTCCAAGCAGAAGACGAAATCGCTGCGGTCTGCGCGACCATCGGTGCAGCCTACGGTGGACAAATGGGAGTGACCACTTCCAGCGGACCTGGGATCGCTCTCAAGGCTGAAGCGATGGGGCTCGCCCTGATGTTGGAACTACCGATGCTCGTCATCGACGTACAACGAGGAGGACCGAGCACTGGATTGCCGACGAAGACCGAACAAGCGGACTTGCTACAAGTCATGTTCGGGCGGAACGGCGAAGCCCCCTTGCCAGTCCTCGCAGCTCGAAGCCCTGCCGACTGTTTCGAAATCGTTCAAGAAGCTTGGTCTCTCGCAACCCAGTTGATGCTTCCTGTGATCGTTCTCTCGGATGGTTACATCGCCAACGGTGCGGAGCCTTGGGCGATCCCTGACGTCTCGACGTTGCCACCGATCCCCGTGCAGCATCCTACGCAGAACAACAATCCGGACGGTCCCTTCAAACCCTATGCCCGGAACGATCTCCTCGCTCGTCCTTGGGCCATCCCAGGAACTCCCGGTTTGATGCACCGCGTCGGCGGGATCGAGAAAGAGGACGGGACAGGGAACATCAGCTACGATCCTGACAACCACCAAAAGATGGTGAACATCCGAGCGCAGAAGGTTGCTAACGCGGCCAAACTCCTGCCACCCCAACAAGTGTTCGGACCGCAAAGCGGAGACTTGCTCGTTCTTTCTTGGGGGGGAACCTACGGGTCTTGTCTCACGGCCGTCCAACAGGCACAAGCCGAAGGGCACAGCGTCGCATTGGCCCACGTTCGCTATATGAATCCATTTCCAAGCAACCTTGGAGAGATCATCTCTCGCTACCAACGCGTTCTCATACCCGAACTCAACATGGGACAGTTGCGCATGCTTGTCCGAAGCCGCTACCTAGTCGATGCGATCGGGCTGAACAAGGTGAAAGGAAAGCCGTTCACCGTTCGCGAGCTCCACGACAAGATCGTCGATTTGGTCAAGTCGCCCGCTCGAGCCGGTGCCCACGCATAGCAACTCCGATCCGTGTCTCCCCTAGGCGAGAGTACCCCTCCCATCTGGGGTGGCCTGACGCATCGGTGGTAAAACCAGTGCAAGGGTGGCACGCTCAGAGCGAAGCGATGGGCGTGGAGAACTGTTAGAAATGCCCGGATTAAGCCACAAAACATCACGCCCTTCATCTGTCGCTAGCCCTAGCGGATTTCAACTTACCAAGCCAATTACCTCTCCAATTAATACAAGCATCTCTCTCACGAGTCGATAAACATAAACATGAGTACAGCACTTCCCGTTTTGAAGGCGGATGAT
>CAYMXM010000448.1:2673-4787 GCA_964394065.1 uncultured Pirellula sp.
CGAGTCGATAAACATAAACATGAGTACAGCACTTCCCGTTTTGAAGGCGGATGATTTTGCAAGCGATCAGGATGTACGTTGGTGCCCAGGATGTGGTGATTACTCCATCTTGGCTCAGATGAAAAAGGTACTTCCTGAAATCGGCGTTCCTCCCGAACAAACGGTTTTTATCTCGGGGATCGGTTGCAGCAGTCGCTTTCCGTACTACGTCAACACGTATGGAATCCACTCGATTCACGGCCGCGCGCCGGCGATCGCAACGGGCTTGAAGCTGTCGCGTCCCGACTTGAGCGTCTGGGTCATCACCGGGGATGGAGATGCATTGAGCATCGGTGGCAATCACTTCATCCATCTCCTCCGTCGAAACGTCGATTTGAACATCATCTTGTTCAACAATCGAATCTACGGATTGACGAAGGGGCAGTATTCACCGACGAGCGTTTCGGGACAGGTCACCAAAAGCAATCCGATGGGGGTCGTAGACCATCCACTCAATCCGATCAGCATCGCGGTCGGCGCCGAAGCGACTTTCATCGCCCGTTCGGTCGATAGCAATGTGAAGCACTTGGCGGCGACCTTAAAGCGAGCTGCAGCCCACAAAGGGACGTCGTTTGTCGAGGTCTATCAAAACTGCAATGTTTTCAACGACGGGGCTTGGGAGTATGCGCAGAACAAAGCGGTTCGTGAAGAAAACACAATCGAACTAGAGCACGGAAAACCCATGATTTTCGGTAAGGACCGGGACAAAGGGATTCGTCTCAATGGGTTGAACGTCGAGATCGTCAATCTTTCGGAAGGAAAGGTCAAGGAAGATGACTTGCTCTTCCACGACGAGAAGGGGAGTTCGACTCTTGTTTACATGCTCTCTCGAATGCGTCAGCCTGACTTCCCGGAACCGATCGGTGTCTTCCGCGACATCGAACGAGACACTCTTGAGGAACAAGTCCGCGGTCAGATGAACACCGCCGTCGCCGCGAAAGGCCCCGGCGATCTGCAGAAGCTCTTCAGCGGTGGCGATACCTGGCAAGTCAAGTGATCTAACCATGGCCCGGGTTGGCCTAACGCAACGGTGGTAAGGGGGAACGCTTCGCGTCCCCCCCATCACAACCCGTGGCGTTAGCGAGGGATAGCGTTGCGAGTGAACCTAGCCCCTGTCGGGAATATCTAAGGCGCTGGGTGACACGCCCCTGAGGCACGAAGGGCGTGCTGTGATACCTGGAATGGATACCTGGTTACCAGCGCTGTCCCTCGCTTACGCCACGGGTTGTGATTTCGGACCTCGCTTACGCGTCGGCCCAAAGCCCAAACACTTGATATTCGCGATAATGCGTCAGCGCCAGGCTAAGTTCCCCACAGGGGTTTGAATAGCTGGGTTTTCAATAAAAAAACACCCCACCCGTTTTTGGGTGGGGTGTTTTTCGTTTGCAATCCTCCAACCAGAACCGACTCGAAACCAGCCCTGAAGGCATATCGATCCGCCTGCTGGAGACCTTAGACTTTCTTCCCTTTCTCGACGTCCCAACCGTAGGAAACATCCCCCTTCTTGCCACCCGCATTATCCAACTCGGTGTACGTCGTCTTGATCTCACCAAAGTTCAAGCTAAAGCTCTCGATGGGCTTTTCCTGATTTCCCCCAGAAATGGAGTAGCTGGTGACCATAACATCCTTGAGTTCGACTTTGAGGTAGGTTTGACGCGAGTCATCGCTGACCGAAGTTTTATAATGGATGTCAACGGTCTTAAAAATTTTACCGGAGAGAACCGCTTCAGCAATCTTGGGACTTGCTTTGTCGAGTAGCTTCTCACACCGGATATCTTCGACAATCGGTGTCCCACGGCGTCGAGCAGCCCCGACCTCCCCAGCACCCGTCTTGTGAAGGTGCATATTGCTCATGAGGAGCTCACTCCACTTGTCGTTCCCGTCCGCCGTGCTTTCCCCATCGATACCGTCAAATTTAATGTAAGCTGCCATCTCTTTAATCCTCACCCCTAATCGTGAATGTTTGTTTACCTCCCGCCGATGCTCGAGTTCAGACTTTGCTACATTGAACTTGCTAGCGGACACTAACGTTCTCGAACGAATCAAGAACTGGTTGCTTCGTTTTTTACGAATTT
>CAYMXM010000449.1:0-4762 GCA_964394065.1 uncultured Pirellula sp.
GTTGCCAGCGCTGTCCCTCGCTTACGCCACGGGTTGTGATTTTCGGGCCTCGCTCACGCATCGACCGGACATCCCGGACAATCTAAGCCCGCGCTGATGCGTCTGGTCCCCCTCTTACACCTTACTCCTTACACCTTGCAAAATTGAGAATCCTCCTCAGCGAATCACAAATTCAAAATGGAATCGACGAGTTGGCCGGTAGGTTGAACCAGCTTTACGGGAAGAACTCTGTAACGATCGTCTCGATCATGACCGGAAGCGTTGTGATCTTGGCGGATCTCATTCGGCGTCTTGAAATGCCAGTCCGTATCAGCTTGATCCAAGCCAGTTCCTATCGTGGTGGAACGAAGGCTGGTGATTTGGTGATTCAGGACCATATGATGCTTGATATTCGGGACCGTGAGGTCCTGCTGTTGGACGATATCTTCGACTCGGGCCAGACTCTCTTGGAGGTCTCCCGTCGAATTCGGGAAATGGGACCTCGCTCGGTTCGAACTGCGGTGTTTCTACGCAAGCTGGGCTGTGCGTCGGTCGCAATGCAACCGGACTATGTGGTCTTTGAAATCCCGAACGAATTCGTCGTGGGCTATGGGCTAGACTACGAGGACTACTACCGAAACCTCCCCTATGTCGCCGTATTGGAAGAAGCCGATCTTAGAAAGTCGGCTGGGGAGCGAACCACGGAATACACGGAAGACACGGAAAGTGAGGCTTAAGGGATAAGGCTTAAGACTCAAGGAAGAACCGTAACCTGTTTAGGTAGTTTGGCCGATGCGTATGCGAAGCTCGAAAATCACAACCCGTGGCGTAAGCGAGGGATAGCGCTAGCAACCAGACATCCATCCAAGGTCACGCAGCACGCCCTTCGTGCCTCAGGGACGTGCCACCCGGCGCCTGAGAGATTCCTGACAAGGGCAGCGTGCACTCGCGAGGCTGTCCCTCGCTTACGCCACGGGTGTTAAGGGGAAGATGCTTCGCGTCCCCCCCTTAACACCCGTGGCATAAGCTCAGGCTGGGGGTGAGGGGTTGAAGTGTTAGTAACAAAAACCACAATGGAAACCTCGTACGCCTGAAACCTGACTCCTGAAACCTGAAGTCTCGCCTTATGCCTCAATCCACTTGTCGACTCTTGGTCATCGCTAGGCGATTTTGGCCGCAGGTCGACGATGCGGTTTATCGGTTGACGCATTGGTTGGTTGCGATGAGCGCTTGCGGTTATAGGCCGACGTTGTTGACTCCTCGTTGGCATCCGAGTTGGCCTGACAAGTTCCTATTTCGAGGGTTTGAGGTGAATCGCCTCCTCCCACCCCCGACGACGAATTGGAATGAAGGGAACTTCTGTCGCAATGTAGTTCAGTGGATCCAAAAGTATGGAGATGCATTCGACGCCATCTACTGCGACCAAGCCGATATGATCTTGCCTCATATTCAGTCCAAAGGGAGTTCTTGGAGCAAGCCGATCTTCGTTCGCTTTAGTCCGGAAACCTCCTACGATGGGGTTCCCTTTGGAGAAGCTGGGCATCGAGGAATTCTTCTTGAACCATTGCGAAAGTGCGAAACGATCATCGTTCCGACGCCGGCTCCCCACCGTCTTTTGATCTCGAAGGGGATCCGCGATCTGCACATCCAGCGAATCGTCGACCCCTATTGGGTTCGGATCAAACGGAGCGGAGAAAGAAAGGAAGAGGTGATCAGCGCGCTCGCCAAGGTGAGTGGCGATTTCGTCCTTCCTAAGAAAACTTTGCTGATTCTCCACGTTGGAATTTCTCAATGGAAGGAACTGAAGACGGCGCTCGAAAGCATCTGCGATCTTTTGGAAAACTGCATAGGCCTTCGCATGTGGATCATCAATCCAGGCATCCCCGACTCCGTTATCTATGACTACGTAAAGGACCGTGGTTTTCATCGAGAGATTCTTGTCTTCAACGGCTTCGACGATATCGAAGATCTCTTCGCCATCGCGGATTTGGTTTGGGTTTCCAATCCCGAAGAGCTGATGCAGTTCACTCTCCCTGTCTTGGTCGCGTCTGGAATCTGTGTGATTGCGCGCGAGCATCCCGATTTGAGCCAGATCTTTGGAGAGGTAACCGATCAAGTGACTTATAATTCCCCTACGAGCTTGGCTTTGCGGCTGCACCATTGGTTTGCCAACCCCGATTCGTTTCGTCGACAAACGAAGCCCATCCGAAATGGGTACTTGCAGGGGGCTTCTCCAACCCTATGCTTGGAGCATTGGGGAAGGCTCCTCAAGCAACGGATTGGAGCTGCAGAATCATGAAATGTAAACTTGCCCTCGTCATCCCCACACTCGATCAAGGAGGAGCGGAAAAGCAACTCTCCTTGTTAGCGGATGGGCTTCCCAAAGATCAGTTCGAAGTCCATGTCATCGCCTTAACTCGAGCCGGTCCCAGGGAGGCTTGGTTGCGAGAACGTGGTATTCCCATTCATTTGATTGACAAAAAGGGGAAGTTTTCCCCTGGGGCATGGTGGCGACTCTATAAACACATGAAGGAGCTGCGTCCCGACATCGTCCACACCTGGCTCTTCGCAGCCAATGCATATGGTCGGTCGGCAGCGCTCGCGGCAAAGGTTCCCATCGTCGCAGCCTCGGAACGCTCGGTCGATCCCTGGAAAGCAGGGTGGCAATTTGCGATCGATCGCTGGTTGGTTAAAAGGGCACCTCGCATCACGACCAACAGCAGTGGCGTCGTCTCCTTTTATCAGCAACATGGGATCCCTTCCGAGGCATTTGCGAGGATCCCGAATGCGGTCCTTCCCGCTCCGAGCCGCCATGTCTCCAGGGAGGAGATCGCCGCACGATTGCAGGTCCCAGCGGATCGAAAATGGATTCTCTCGGTAGGTCGACTCTGGCCTCAGAAAGGGTACAAGGATCTTATATGGTCCGCCGAGCTGCTGCGTGTAACGCGTGAAGACACCGCGTACATTATCGTTGGCGAAGGCCCCGACCGGGCGATGCTCGAACTCTACCGAGATAATATTCGGGGAGCCTCCCAGATTTACATGGTAGGGGAGCGAACCGACGTAGCCGATCTCCTTCCCCATGCGAGCGTTTTATGGAATGGGAGCCTCTATGAAGGGCAGTCGAACGTAATCCTGGAAGCCATGCAGGCAGGAGTCCCCGTGGTCGCTTCGGACATTCCTGGCAATCAGGACCTTGTTCGCCATCGCGAAACAGGGATCTTATTTCCGTTGGGGAGTGTCGATCGACTGATGCGCGACACGCACGAGCTCTTGAGCAATCCGTCCCTAGCCCAGAGCTTAGCGAGCCATGCGAAGACTTTCGTCGACACCGAGCATTCCCTCGAGCGGATGATAAGGGGACATGTTGAATTGTACCAGCGCTGGATGCAGGAAAGAAAATGAGTGGAAGCACGATCAAGAGTACGATAGGGAACCGTTCCTTACAGTTCGCATTCCCCGCAGACGTCGACGTCCTCGGCCACGGCCGGAAGGAGGCTCGTGTCGACTACAAAGAGATGGTGGCTCACCAACTCGATTCTCCTATAGACTTTCCATCGATCATGCAGTCGATCCTGGAAGACGATCAGATCGCTATCGCTCTGGAGGATGGTGTTCCTGACGGCATGGCGATTGCGAGCGAAGTCATCCTCTACTTAATCGAACATGGGGTTGCACCCGAGAACATCACGTGGGTAATCGGATCGACCCATCGAAGGCATTTGGAACTTGCGGCCAAGGAGTTGCATCGTAGAGGTGGAGTCGAGGTGAAGACTCTTCTTCACGACCCGAGCCTAATCGAATCCCATGCGTACGTTGCTGCTAGTCAATCGGGGGATGCGATTTATGTCCAGCGAGACCTCATCGATGCTGACGTATTGATTCCCATCTATTGCGCTCGGACGCCAGAGTGTCCTCTAGCGAGCGATTTGTTCGGAATCTCGCCGGGCTTCACCGATTCTGCAACGCAGCAGCGGTGGAACATCGCATGGCTCGAAGACAATGTGAATCACTTGCACGAACATGAGAAATTGAGCGAAGAAGCGGGGTGGTTGGCGGGTATTCATTTCGCAGTCGCCGTGGTCCCGTCGATGGACGGCCATGTCGCGGAGGTTTTGGCGGGAAAGCCAGGTTCGATATACCCGAAGGGAACGGAATCGTTGGAATCAGTCGTCAATTCTCCTTACGATTTGGTCGTTGCCGTCGTAGAGGGGAACGCTCAGCAACAATCCTGGCTCTCGATTGCGAGAGCGGCAAGCTATGCTGACCGGATCTGTGGGGGGGAAGGACGGATCGTCGTTTGTTGCGATGTAGATCATGCGACGAAGGGGATTCGGGACCTCCGATCGAATGAACCGATGGAGTCCGCGAATCGGCGATTGATCAAGTCGAATGTGGAAGATGCATTCGCTGCCGCGGTGATCCGTTCGATCCTCGCCAACCGAAGTCTATATCTCTACTCATCCTTGGGGAGTGCCGATTGCGAGTCTCTTGGAATCGCCCATGTCCAATCTCCGAGCGATATCGAACACCTTCTCACGCAGGCAGCACACCCCTGCATTTTGCGAGGAGCGCAGTATTGAGAACAGGCTTGAGGTGTGAGGCTTGAGGAAGAATGGGGCTGCGCTGGGCTGTCAAAAAGTTGGCGCTGACATGGATTCTCAGACGATCGTTTTTATTCCGCAGTAGGTTCTTTCGTCCGACCGGGGCTCGTCCCCGTCGGACGCTGCTTTGGCGTCCTAGCACGCGCTGCGCTTTAGAACTCTGCTCCCCTCGCCCCGCT
>CAYMXM010000450.1:0-4762 GCA_964394065.1 uncultured Pirellula sp.
GACGCTGTCCCTCGCTTACGCCACGGGTTGTGATGGGGGACGCTTCGCGTCCCCCCCTTAACACCGATGCGACAGGCCACGACGGGGGGCCGACGGGGGCAAGCCCCGGTCGGACAGAAAGCAACCGTTTCCCACACAAAACGTCACGACATTAAAGATCACCCATGACTAACGCAGCGCTCCACTCAACTCCCCTACCCGTCCAACGTGGCCTGTTGGTTACAACGCGCAAGTTCCTAGAACTGATTCGATTTAGCCACACCATCTTCGCGCTCCCTTTTGCCCTTCTCGCTACGATCTGGGCTTATGCCGTCCCTCTCTCGGGGGCATCAGATTTCGCGATGAACGAGGCGGCCGAGAGACTTCCTTTTCGAGTGCAAGACTTGATCGGTATCCTCGTCTGCATGGTCTTGGCTCGCAGCTTTGCCATGGCTTTTAATCGTTTGTTGGACCATCGGATCGACGCGGCGAATCCGCGGACTGCGAATCGCCATCTACCACGCGGGGATCTCTCTCGTCGCGGAGTTGTGTTGTTCTCTGTTCTTTGCGCAGTTTTCTTCGTGGCTGCTTGTCTTCTCTTTTTGCCCAATCGTTGGCCATTGGTTTTGAGCGTTCCTGTGTTGTTGTTCCTTGCGGGGTACAGCCTTACGAAGCGTTTTACGCGACTAGCCCATTTCTGGCTCGGCGTTGCGTTGATGCTTGCGCCGGTGTGCGTTTGGATCGCGCTTCGGGGAAGCTATCTGACGGCGGCTCCCGCCGATCTTTTGCCAGCGGTGTGGCTCGGGGGAATCGTTATGTTTTGGACCGCTGGCTTCGACATTATCTACGCTTGCCAGGATTATGAATTCGATCGGGATGCCGGGCTCTTCAGCATTCCGGCGAAGCTCGGGATCAAGCGAGCGCTGTGGGTTGCGAGGTTCTGTCATCTGGTGATGTGGTGCATGGCGCTTGGTATGAGCTGGCTCTTTCCTGCGTTAGGGCTAGGATGGTTGTTTCAAATCGCGATGATATTCGTTGGGTTCCTCCTGTTCTGGGAACATGCGTCGGTTTCGGAGCGTTCTCTGGAGAAGATCAACTTAGCCTTCTTCCAGCTGAACGGTTTGATCAGCTTGATATTCCTGGTCGTCGGGGGAATCGATGCGATTTGGTAGAGACACGAAGAATTGAGGTTGCTTAGATGATTGCTCCACAGATCCAAGATCGATTGCGTGGTATTCGTGACAAGGTCGAGCAGGACGGGCGTCTCAATCTAGAGGATGGGGTGTTTCTATACTCCCCCGAAGTTCCCCTTCATGCGGTAGGGGAATTGGCCAACGAGGTTCGGGAACGAATCAACGGAAACGTCGGTTACTTCAACATCAATACTCACCTAAACCCCACCAACGTCTGCGTCTATCGCTGTCGTTTTTGTGCCTTTCGATCCGACCTTCGAGATCCGAAGGGGTACGTTATGAGCGACGAGCAGATCCTAGCCCGTGGTCAGGAGGCGATCGACAACGGTTGCACCGAGATGCATATCGTCGGTGGATTGCATCACCGGCTTGGGTACGATTGGTATCGTGGGATTATTGAAAAGCTTCACACGGCATACCCCAATTTGCATCTCAAAGGTTGGACCGCAGTGGAGATCAATTGGTTTGAGTTCCTGACGAAGAAGCCGACCAAGGAGATCCTGGAAGACCTTCGGGAAGCAGGGCTCGGGAGTATGCCGGGTGGTGGAGCGGAGATTTTTCATCCAGAGGTGCGAGACCAGATTTGCGAACACAAGGCGAACACCCACAACTGGTTGGAGATCCATCAAGCGGCCCACGAGATCGGGCTGAAGACCAATTGCACGATGCTCTACGGACACATTGAGCAAGCCTATCATCGAATCGACCATCTCTTGAAGCTACGAGACCTACAGGACAAGACCGGCGGGTTCCAGACCTTTATTCCTCTAGCGTTTCATCCAGAGAACACAAAGTTATCCCATCTGAAAAAGCCATCGGCGTTGATGGACTTAAGAACGATGGCAGTATCGAGATTGATGCTCGACAACGTGCCACACATCAAAGCCTACTGGATCATGTTAGGGCTGGGGACAGCGCAAACGGCGCTAGCCTACGGAGCGGACGATATTGACGGAACCGTTCGGCACGAACTGATCTATCATGATGCAGGCGCGACGACCCCGGAAATTCTTTCGGTGGACCAGATTCAAAATCTGATCCGAGAAGCGGGGCGAGAACCCGTGGAGCGAGACACCGTTTATCATCGCGTTCACCGAGATCCGAAGAATTTCAAAGAGTGGACAGTCGGAGAAGAAATCCCGGTACTTTTGTAGAGCGATTTTTTTAACCACGGAAATCACGGAAGACACGGAAAAGTGAGGCTTAAGGGATAAGGCTTAAGACTTAAGACTTAAGGAAGAAGAGGGGGCAAAAGATTGGATGGATGCCTGGCGATTATAGATCTCCGCTCCCCTCGCCTCTTTTAGGGGAGAGGGGTTGGGGGTGAGGGGTAGAAGTGTTAGAGATATTAACTAATTTAGAAGCCTTCTTTTCACGCATTCCTCAACAAGCTCCAGACACTTTACCCATGAAAAAATCCATACTCCCCCTTTTCCTGCTATCACTCGTATTGGGATGCGGAAACCCAACTTCTAGCACGCAGACCGCTCCAGAGTCTCAATCCACCCCTGAAACGCTCCATACATCCGGATACGATGAAGCCGAAATGGACGGGGCGATCGCTCGTGCCCGGAATGAAGTGGATGCGTTCATCGCCGAACTCTCGATGCCCACGGGAACCGATCATGCTGTTAAAGCACCGATCCATGACAGCGGTGAAACCGAGCATTTTTGGTTGTCGGATATCACCTTTAAAAACGGCGAGTTCTCCGGAACAATCAACAACGATCCCGGCCTAGTAAGCAACGTGAAACTCGGGCAGAAGTGGACGTTGAAAAAAACGGAAATCTCCGATTGGTTGTACATGAAGGATGGCAAGATGCACGGAAACTACACCCTTCGCCCTCTCTTGAAAACCATGCCAGCCGAACAAGCCGAAGCCCTCCAGGCGATTCTCGCCAACTAAGGAAGTACTTGGCCTGCAGGCTTTAGAAACATCACAACCCGTGGCGTAAGCGAGGGACAGCGCTGGCAATCACGCCCCAACCCCTCGCCCTCCAAGCATCCCAAGGGAGGTCTCCAAAGAAGCCCCCCTACCTCTCTTCGCATGATCTCTCCCGCCGACCAAGAGGAATGTATCATCTCCCCTCGCCCGGCTATCCCTCGCTAACGCGTCGGGTTGTGATGGGGGACCCTGCCTCTACCCTACTCCCTTACAGCCGAAAGCTCCACGGAGAAAGTGGGTTCGCTGTTGATCGACTGGTAGAAGTGCAACTTGCCCGGCAATGGAATTGACTCGAAGTTCTCCGCCTGGCAAGAAAAGACATCGCTGTCTCGACTACTTGTTCGCTCTCCGACTCCCATCTGTTCGCTTTCATGCCTACAAAAGATCCGATTCGAAATGCTCGAACCGTCTTCAAAGCGGACGCATACGCGAACACCTGATTTCCCCTTCACGATAAGGTACCTCGTGGAGTATTCGTAAACAGTCTCGACCCAAGCATCTACGGGTACCGGATTTCTTTCCACCACGGTAGCCGCCAAGGGGCGGAGGTATACGCCACGCCATTTCGCGTCCTTGCTATTTCGAGACGCAGATGAAAATCGCTGTCCATCGCCGATGATAAAACCGAAAGGAAGGAGCGAGATCGCGACGTAAAGAAGTAACACTACCAAGAGGAGAATTCCGAGGATCTGATATTTAGAACAACACATTTGCCTCTATCCATCCCTGGTCCGTTCCCAAGAAATATCTTCCACATGGAACTCCTTGAGAACGCTTTCGATGGATTGCTGTTCCAATACTTCCATTTTTCTCAACATCCGACCGAGCCCTTCCGTATCGCATGGATCCCAGGCAGCCCATACAGCCTTGGCCCCCTTCAAGCGAGCTTGGTGCAGATTTTCCGCAAATCGAATTACCTTCTTTTCCTGACTCCTTCGCTCTTCTTCTCCCGCTGTAGAACGATAGACTTCGATAGCCTGACGCAGCTGCGCTTTGCGATCCTCAATTTTTGTTTTGTGTGTTTCACCGGAGAATTGTCCCATCCATTGCGCCATAAAAGGAGGCTCCTGTTTTGTCTCTTTAACTATTTCTCTAGAAGAGTAAGTACCCCAATCGTGACGAATGCCAACATTGCCGTCAGCAAAGTTCCGCTTACAAACAGAAACCAACGAACTCCTTTTCCTTCGTATCCAAGCCAACGCACGTAGGTCTCGACAACCGGCCCCGCGAAGAAGCAGATATTTGCAAAGATCCCCCCAGCTAGGACCGTGAGGAACATGTTTGCCTCAATGATCCTCCGCCCCGTAAGTCCCAGCGTCAGCGGCCCGAGTATGAATATATAGATCAACCGAAGGCCTTCCCAAGCAAGAAATGTTTGCCTTGCAATCCCGACAAGCGTTCGGTCGTTCGCGTCAGAAACCGAATCGTTCGCTGGCAACGAATCGACGACAGGTGAGGAATAGGGGTTGGTGGTCATCAGTCTTGTGAAACACAGAGGCACGGAGAGCACAGGGGGAAACCAAGTATAGAATGCAGGATGCTCCGCATCTACTTCCGCGACGCTGCGAAGCCATTTCACCACAGAAATGTTTCTTGTCTGGATGGGGCTTGTCCCCACCAGACACCGCTTTGGCGTCCTAGCACG
>CAYMXM010000451.1:0-4747 GCA_964394065.1 uncultured Pirellula sp.
TCGCTCAGCACAGTTTTTTTCTCTGCGCCCCTGCGACGCCCGCAACAGTGTGTTCCTTGGAATGGGGAGGAACTCGGCCATTGTTTCTCGCACTCCTACCCCTCACCCCCGACCCCTCTCCCCGAAGCGGGGCGAGGGGAGCTGAGTTCTAAAATCGCAGCGTGTTCTAGGATGCCAACTACACATCCGGTGTGTTCCGTGGTCGCTTGGGGGGCGAAGGTGATTGCAATAGAAACAAGAATTGAGCTGCTATCTCGATCTGAGATCGAGGCCGCGACCACTTCACACACCCTACAGTACCACCACTTCACACACCCTACAAAACGGGGTGGGGGGAGGATAGAATGACTCACCCGTTAACAATTCGTCCAATGCTTCCTTCCCCCATTGTTGCTCCTCTTCTCGATTGACCATTCCTTTGGATTCCAGCTCTCCCGAACTGTCGGCCCTTGCACCCGACAAGTCGACGCCGTCTGATAGTCTCAATCCTTCCGAGATTTCACCCCGTCAAGGGGCCTGGCTTCTCGCCTCGGTCTTGGTGGTCGCGCTCTGTGGAATCGCTTACGAATTGATCATTGCTGCGGTTTCTAGTTACCTGCTCGGAAACAGCGTCGCTCAGTTTTCGATCACGATCGGGCTCTTCATGTTCTCGATGGGAATCGGTTCCTATCTCACCAAATTCATCGACCACAATCTTGTCGTCCGATTCGTTCAAATAGAAATCGCGGTCGCCTGCGTCGGAGGGATCAGCGCTGCTTTGCTCTTTCTCGTCTTTCCCTATTACGCCCTCTACAAGCCGACGATGTATCTTCTCCTTCTTGCTGTCGGAACCCTCGTCGGTTTAGAAATTCCTTTGTTGACGCGCATCCTCGCGCAATCGAAGAGCTTTTCGGAATCGATTGCCCATGTCCTTTCGCTCGATTACTTGGGTGCACTCATTGGTTCGGTTAGCTTTCCACTCCTCCTCCTGCCGACTCTGGGGTTTTTCCGGTCTTCTTTTGCAATCGGTCTTCTCAACCTCTCTGTGGCGGCGATGACTCTCTGGGTTCTGCGCCAATCGCATCCTCAACTCCGGCGCTATTGGATTCCGACCCTCGCGGGACTTCTCTTGCTCGTAGGGGGGCTGTTGGCCTCCTCTGCCATCGCAAAGTTCGCGGAGGGACAGCTCTTCGCGGATGAGATGATCTATAGTTCCCAGTCGACCTATCAACGGATTGTGGTTACCCAACACCCGAGGAACGGGGAGATGCGTCTCTATCTCGATGGACACCTTCAATTTGCCAGTTCGGATGAACACCGATACCACGAGTCGCTGGTCCACCCTGTGATGAGTTGCGGTGGTCCTCCCAAGAGGATCCTTGTCCTAGGAGGTGGAGATGGCCTCGCGATGCGAGAGATCTTCAAATTCAAAGAGGTAGAGAAAATCGATCTGGTCGATATCGATCCTAGCATTACGGAGATGGCGATCCACTTCGCCCCTTTCCAACGCCTCAATCAAAACAGCATGGTGGATCCCCGGGTGTTCCTGTTCCACGAGGATGCTTTCAATTTTGCCATGGTACGGGCAAAGTATGCGAGAAAAGGAATGTCTTATGATGGTTATCGCGGGGAGAGCACGTTTCATCCCTATGACCGAATCATCATCGACCTCCCCGATCCCCATAGCGAAGTCCTCAACAAACTCTATTCCAAAGAGTTCTATGCCGGCCTCTACGAAATCCTCGCCGACGATGGTTGCTTGGTCACGCAGAGCGCTTCTCCCATCGTGACGCGGGAAGCCTTTTGGTGCATTCATGAAACGATGAAGCTGAGTGGGTTTGAAGTATTACCTTATCGCACCTTTCTGAATTCGTTCGGTGAATGGGGCTTTCAAGTCGCGACCAAGGCAAATAGTGGAATCAACCCGGCGGAACTTCAACTCGCCGATGTTCCGAGACGCTATCTTTCGGATGAAGCCTTCGCGAGCGCCCAAGTATTCGCATTGGACGACGGTCCGTTATCGGTGCCGACCAACTCTCTCTTCGAGCCCAAGCTATACATGCTCTACGAAATGGGGCTTCAACGCTGATGGCAAAGCGGATTCGCAAGGAGGCTCCGACCATCCCCTCGATCGAGATTCGGGGAGCCCGAACGCATAACCTCAAAAATGTTGATCTGGACATCCCGCGCGGCAAGCTGGTTGTCGTAACGGGCGTGAGTGGCAGCGGTAAAAGTTCTCTTGCGATCGATACTCTCTTTGCCGAAGGACAGCGTCAGTACCTGGAAAGCTTGTCCAGCTACGCGCGCCAGTTCGTCGATCAAATGGAGAGACCCGATGTCGATGTCATTCGAGGGCTTCAACCCAGTTTGTGCATCGACCAGAAGCAAGGTTCCTTGAGTCCCCGAAGTACGGTCGGCACGGTGACCGAGATTTACGATTACCTTCGCTTGCTCATGGCGAAGATCGCGATCCCCGCATGCCACCAATGCGGAGAACCTGTCGAACGACAATCTCTCAACGACATTCTCGCTTCCATCCTTAAACTCCCAGCGGAATCGCGACTGGTTCTTTTGGCCCCTATGGTCATCGGGAGGAAGGGTGCCCATGCCGATGTCTTCGATCGGATCGCCAAGTCAGGGTTGGTGCGGGTGAAAGTCGATGGCGAGTTCTATGTGATGGAAGATCTTCCAGTACTCGCTGTTCGGAAAGAGCATACGATCTCTGCGGTGGTCGATCGAATGGTTCTCCGAGAGGAGAACCAAGAACGAATCGCAGATGGACTCCAAGCCGCGCTGCGTCTTTCCAATGGGCTCGTCGAAGTCTATCTGGAGTCACGCGAAGGAGAGGATGGAAAACGAGTCGTCATCGAGCAGTTCTATTCCACCCGTTTTGCCTGTACGAAATGTGGCATCAATCTACTGGAAGTGGAACCGAGAACTTTTAGCTTCAACAGCCCCTACGGTGCATGTCCTGAATGCGAAGGATTCGGTACCGTTGGGGATCCCCCCCAAACATGTCCCACTTGCCAAGGTGCGAGGCTTCGGAAAGAGTCTCTCGCCATTAAGCTGGAGGGGCTCTCCATCGCGGAACTCGTCGACATGACGCTCGACCAGGAGATCGAGTGGTTTGCAAATCTGCCACTCGTCGGAAACCGCGAAACGATTGGAGCCCCGATCGTCAAAGAGATCACGACACGTTTGCAATTCCTTTGCGACGTGGGACTCGGCTATCTTTCGCTCGGCCGAGGTGCGGAAACTTTGAGTGGGGGTGAACTGCAACGGGTCCGGCTCGCGACGAGCATCGGCACGGGGCTAACCGGTGTCTGCTATGTCCTCGATGAACCCTCGGTTGGTCTCCATCCGCGAGATACTCAAGCATTGATCGAATCATTGCGTCGTTTGCAGCAGCGAGGCAACTCGGTGATCGTGGTAGAGCACGACCACGATATGATGCGGGAGGCCGATTGGATCATCGACTGCGGCCCCGGAGCAGGACGTGAAGGGGGAGAGATCGTGGCCCAAGGATCCGCGAGCACCTTCCACTCCGCCGAATCGGTGAAGACTTTTCCCGACTCGGTTACGATTCGCTACTTGACCCATCATGTGACTCCACCAGACCACAGTCCCCGTCCTGTGAACGAAGGGGATCCGATGATCAAGCTTGAAAAGGTTCAGCTCCATAATTTGAAAGGAATCGACGTCTACATTCCTTTACAGCGATTGGTCGGGGTTTCAGGAGTGAGTGGGAGTGGCAAGAGCAGCCTCGTTCATGACACCCTCGCACCTGCGATGCATGCGATTTTGCAACGGACTGGAAAGCCCCTCCCGCACTTGGGTGCAATTTCTGGTTATGAATCGATCGACAAGCTCATCATGATCGACCAAACTCCGATCGGTCGTTCTCCGCGAAGCATTCCAGCGACTTACTGTGGGTTCTGGGACGAGATTCGAAAACTGTATGCGTCTACGAAATCGGCGAAGCAACGAGGTCTCACGGCGACCAGTTTCAGTTTCAATTCGGGGAATGGCAGGTGTGAAGTATGTGGTGGTCAGGGGCGTCAGAAGTTGGAGATGAACTTCCTCGCCGACGTTTACATTCTCTGCCCTCGTTGCCGAGGGAGCCGTTTTCAACGTTCGACGTTGGCCGTTCGATTTAAAGAGAAGTCGATCGCAGATGTGTTGGAGATGCCGATATCGGAGGCGTATCCATTCTTTAGCGAGTTTCCGAAACTTGCCGGACCGTTGGAACGCCTCTGCCAGGTGGGGTTGGGGTACATGCCGATGGGGCAGCCCGCGACAACGATTAGTGGAGGGGAAGCACAACGGATCAAGCTAGCGACGGAGCTCGCTAAGGCGAATACGGGAAACACTCTTTACTTGCTTGACGAGCCGACAACTGGTCTGCATACGGAAGATGTTCATCGATTGATCGACGTATTCCAATCCTTGGTCGAGTTGGGGAACTCCGTGTTGGTTATCGAGCACCATGTCGATGTCCTGCGCGCATGCGATTGGCTGATCGACATCGGCCCGGAAGCGGGAGAGGCGGGTGGTCGGATCGTCGGTGTGGGAACGCCGAACGAAGTTTCCAAGCTCGATACGCCGACGGGAATAGGCTTGAGGGGTGAGGCTTGAGACTTGAGGAAGAAGAGGGCTGGGAAATGCTTCTTGTCCGACCGGGGCGAGCCCCGGTCGGGCGCATCGGTGTTGAGGGGGTGGACGCGAAGCGTCCCCCATCACAACCCGTGGCGTAAGCGAGGGACAGCGT